>JACQDO010000259.1 GCA_016201085.1 Hyphomicrobiales bacterium
CGTCCCTGGCCGGCGCCTACAACTTCGGCCCGCAGACCAACGACGCCGTACCCGTGCGCGAATTGGTCGAATTGGCGCGTGCCGCCTATGGCGCGGGCGAGGTGCATTACGGCGACGGCAGCGAGGGGCCGCAGGAGCAGGCCTGGCTCACGCTCGACGTAGCCAAGGTGGAGCAGGCGCTCGGCGTGACGCCGAGAATGACGCTGGTGCAGGCCATAACGCAGACGATGGCGTGGTACCGCGCGCACCAAGATGGTGCCGCGGCGCGGCAACTCTGCCTCGCCGATATTTCAGATTTCGACAGCCGTGCGATGAGCCGACCAGACACGCCCAAGATTCGCAGACATGCGGTTTGAACCGATACCGCTTTCCGGCGCCTATTTGATCCACCTCGATTCGCGCGTGGACTCGCGCGGCACGTTCGCCCGCGCTTTTTGCGCGCAGGAATTCGCTGCGCACGGACTCGAAATGTCGTTTGTGCAGGCGAATATCAGCACCAATGTTCATGCCGGCACGGTGCGCGGAATGCATTTTCAGCGCGAGCCGCATGCCGAAGTCAAACTCGTGCGTTGCATCAGGGGCGCGGTCTACGACGTCGTCGTCGATATGCGCGAAGGATCGCCGACGCGGCTTCGCTGGTTCGGCACCGAACTGTCGGAAGACAATGGACTCATGATGTATGTGCCGAAGGGTTTTGCGCACGGCTATCAGGCGCTCACCGACGGCGCGACGGCGTTCTATATGGTGAGTTCATTTTATGCCCCCGAGTTCGAGGGCGGTTTGCGGTTTGACGATGCAAAACTGTCCATTCAGTGGCCGCGTAAAATTTCCGATCTCTCGGACAAGGACGCCAAATGGCCGCTGCTGCCTCCCTGATCCTGCTGACCGGAGCGACCGGCTTTGTCGGCCGGCAGGTGCTGCGCGAACTTGCCGAGCGAAATTGCAAAGTGCGGCTCGTCGTCAGGGACGGATCGCAAAGCCGTATTGCGCGGTCGAACGCGATCGAATCAGTCATCGCGACGCCGGACTTGTGGTCGCAAGACGCGGCATGGTGGACCGATGCCTGTCGCGGCCTCGACATGGTTATCCACGTCGCATGGTATGCCGAGCCGGGCCATTATCTGCAATCGCCGAAGAATCTCGAATGCCAGGCGGGAACGCTGCGGCTTGCGCAAGGGGCGAGCCAGGCCAAGGTTCGGCGCTTTGTCGGTATCGGCACTTGTTTCGAGTATGACCTGAGCGCCGGTTATCTGTCCGTTACAACGCCGCTGCGGCCCTCGACGCCTTACGCCGCGGCCAAGGCGGCAACCTTCATGGCGCTGTCGCAATATCTGCCGCAGCAGGGGATCGAGTTTGCCTGGTGCCGGCTGTTCTACCTCCATGGCGAGGGCGAGGACGCACGCCGGCTGGTGCCTTATCTGCGCGCCAAGCTCGGCGCCGGTGAGCCTGCCGATCTGAGCGGCGGCAGCCAGATCCGCGACTACCTGGATGTGCGCGAGGCCGGGCGCATGATCGTGCAGCACGCGCTCGGCACGGGACAGGGACCGGTCAATATCTGCTCCGGCTCGCCCGTGACCATACGCGAGCTTGCCGAGCGCATCGCCGATGAATTCGGCCGCCGCGATTTGCTGCGCTTCGGCGCCCGCCCGGACAACCTGGTCGATCCGCCCTGTGTCGTCGGCGTGCGCGCCGCGAACTAGCGGCATACCCTTCAACCTACAACAGAATCCGCTGCGCATCGGCTTGGTTAATCCCTGTTAACCATTGTCCTTTAGGACTGAGCGCCGGCGCCGCTCGCCGCAGGAAAACGCCAATGAAAGCTCGGCTGGAACCGCGAATCAATCTGGAAGGCCGCACGCCGCTGGAAACGGTCATCCCGCTGGCCACGCCCTTCGTGATCTTCGTCGACCCGGCGAGCTCCTGCAATTTCAAATGCACGTTTTGTCCGACCGGCCATCGCGACCTGATCGCCGAGACCGGGCGCTTCCAGGGCGTGATGAAATACGAGGTGTTCCAGAAGATCGTCGATGATCTGGGAGAATTCGACAAACCGATCAAAGTCCTGCGCATGTACAAGGACGGCGAGCCGTTCCTCAACAAGCGGCTGGCCGAGATGGTGGCCTACGCCAAGCGGTCGAAGCAGGTCGATTACATCGACACCACCACCAACGGCACGTTGATTTCTCCGGACCGCGTCGGGCCGGTGTTAGATGCCGGCATCGACAAGATCAATATTTCGGTCGACGGCATGAACGAGGAAACCTACGCGAAATTCACCGGCTTCAAGTTCGACTTCAAGCAATTCGTCGAAAACGTCAAATGGCTGTACGACAACAAAGGCCAGTGCGAAGTCGTCGTCAAGATTCCCGGCGAGCTGATTACCGAGACGCAGCGCCAACAGTTCTTCGACACGTTCGGCGATCATTGCGACCGCATCTTCGTCGAGAATTTCGCGCCCTGCTGGCCGGAGTTCGACATCGAGGCGCATACCGGCGTCAAGATCAGCAAGGGCATCTACCAGCAGGACATCGGCGACACCGATACCTGCCCCTATATTTTCTACGGCTATTCGGTGAACGCCGACGGCCTGGTCAGCTCCTGCTTCCTGGATTGGGGCCGCAAGCTGATCATCGGCGATGTGCGCCAACAATCGATGAAGCAAATCTGGAATTCCGAGCGGATGAACGCGCTGCGCCTGCAGCATCTCGAGGGCCGCCGGCGGCAGAACGGCGTCTGCGGCAATTGCGGTCAGCTCAGCCACTGCCTGCCTGACAGCATCGACGCTCATCGCGTGACGTTGCTAAAGAAATTCAAGTCGCTCGTCCCCGTCGACCCTGACGCCGAGGCGCCGGGCGGGCCCAATCCCAAATACACGGCCGTGGCGGCAGAATGAAAGTCCTGCACGTCACGCCGCATCTGGGCGGTGGCGTCGGCAAGGCTCATGCCGCCATGCGGGACGTCTTGCCAGCGGAGATCGATCAGACCTTTGTCCTGCTAGAGGCGCCGCGCGACCGCCGCTATGTG
Organism: Hyphomicrobiales bacterium; assembly: GCA_016201085.1. Lineage (GTDB taxonomy): Bacteria > Pseudomonadota > Alphaproteobacteria > Rhizobiales > Xanthobacteraceae > Pseudolabrys. The sequence continues at coordinate 3,025 of JACQDO010000259.1, forward strand.
CAACTCGTCGAAAATAGCGGCGCGCAGGTGATTGTCGCGGACAATCTCAAACAGGTGGCGCGGCTGGCGGGCGAGGTCGACATCGTCCAGTTCGAATTCTGGAATCACCCGCGCCTGTTCGAATGTCTGGCCAATTGCGCATTTCCCGCGATCCGCAGCCTGTTCTGGTCGCATATCTCGGGCGTCGGCAGACCGCTGATTCCGCCCGGGCTGATGGAAGAGGCCATGCGCTTTGTCTTTACGACGCGGGCTTCGCTCGACATCGCTTCGCTGGCCCATCTGTCCGAAGCCGCGTTAAGCAGGACAGCGGTCATCAATAGCGGTTTTGGCTTTGCCGGCGGCGAGCGGCAAGCGGCGCGGCGCGAGAGAAAGCCGACAATCGCCTATCTCGGCACCGTCGATTTCGTGAAGATGCATCCGGGATTTTTCGACGCCATCGATGGACTTTGCGGCGACGATATCCGCGTGTCGGTATGGGGCGCCGTCGATCCGTCCGGTCCGGTGGCGGCGCGGGCGCGAGCGATGCGGCACCCGGAGCGCGTCGAGTTTCGCGGCGAGACGGCCGAGCCGGCGTCCGCGCTGGCCGAAGCGGATATTTTTTTCTATCCGCTACGGCCCGATCATTACGGCACGGCCGAGAACGCACTCATCGAGGCGATGTCGCTGGGGCTGGTGCCGGTGGTCATGAACAATGCCGCGGAGATGGCGATCGTCCGTGACCGCGAGACCGGCTTCGTCGCGCGCTCCATCGAGGAGTCCGTCGCCTTGCTGCAGATGCTGCTGTCGTCGCCGCAGACGCGGGAAAGAGTGTCGCAAAAGGCCATGGACCATATCGCGGAAACACGGACACCGGATCGGTCGGTAAGTGACTTCATGATTGTCTGGCTGGGGATGCTCGGCAAGCAGCCGAGGCATTGCGATTTCCGCGCCGCGATCGGGGACAACCCGGCGGACTGGTTTGTCGCGACCCAGTGCCTGCCCGGGGCGACATGGCAATCCCCGACGGCGAAAGACGCGCAACAGCCGGCCAAGGGCACGCTGGCGCATTTCGAAAGCGTCTTTGCCGGCGATGGTTCTCTCGCCCGCCTGCGGCGTTAGTCGATCTCGTTTAGCTCAAGTCTTGTCGCTTCGCTTCTGCATTTTGCGTTGCAGGATCGGCATGGGGCGATCCACTTCCAAACGCTTGCGGTCAGGATCGAACGTGGTCAACGGCTCGACCGCCGTCAGCGTGGCAAGGCTTCGGCGCGCCAGATCGTGATACAGGCGGGTTCCCGCGATTTTCTTGGCGAGTTCGTCGTCGGTCAATTCACGCAGCACTCGTGCCGGCACCCCGGCCACCAGATGCTTGGCGGGTATCTTGGCGTCGGCCTTGACGAAGCTCATCGCCGCGACAATGGCCGACTCGCCAATCGTCGCGCGATCCATGATGACGCTGTTCATTCCCACCATGGCATTGGTCTCGATATGGGCGCTGTGCAGGATGACGCCATGGCCGATATGGCCGTCGCGACCGACGATCACATCGAATCCCGGCATGGTGTGCAGCGTGCAATTATCCTGGACGTTGCAGCCATCCTCGAGAACCACCCGGCTGAAATCGCCGCGCAACGATGCTAACGGTCCGACATAGCAGTTAGCGCCGACCACAACGTCGCCGATCAGAACCGCATCGGGATGCACGAACGCCGTCGGATGGATGACGGGCACAATGCCTTCGATGGCATAGGTCTTGTATCGGCGAGACGGCATGACGACGATCTGACGTTGGATGAACGGCAACGGCGAGGCGGATTTCGCCACATGCGTTTTGTAGCGGGTGCCTGGCAATGTCTCTTGATTTGCATCAAGCGTGGATTGATCGGATACGTGCTCTAGTTTGTCGGTTTGGCCTGCTGCTAGTTCATCTATACCATAGCCGACCTGAATGAGGGTTTTAGAAATGCCGAAAGAACAAGAATGCACCACCGCGCTGCTCAAACAGCACGCCATCGTCACCGGTGCGTCGCTCGGCATCGGCAGAGCCATCGTGCAGGAATTATACCGGCTTGGCGCCAATGTTACGCTGATTGCCAGGACTGAATCGTCGCTGCAGGAGGCGGTCAAGCTGCTGCCGAAAATGTCGGACCGCGATTGGTGCATCGCGCCGGCCGATGTGACCGATGCCAAGGCGCTGAAGGCGGCGTTCGACGCCGGGCAAAAGAAATTCGGTCCGGCGACCATTCTGGTCAACAATGCCGGCGCCGGCGAGGGCATCCCTTTCTTGAAGCTCGATATGACGGCGTGGCAGCGCGCGCTCGACATCAATCTGACGTCGGCCTTCGTCGCGACTCAGCTTGTGCTGCCGGCAATGCTGAAAGCCGGCGCCGGCCGCATCATCAATATGGCATCGGTCGCGGGCCTCAAAGGGATCGCCTATGTAACCGCCTATACGACCGCCAAACACGGCCTGATCGGCATGACTCGCTCGCTCGCGCTTGAATGCGCGAAGAAGGGCGTGACGGTCAATGCGGTCTGCCCGGGCTATGTCGATACGCCGATGATCGACAAACAGGTGGAAGAAATGGTCCAGAAAACCTCGCGGCCGGCGGAAGAAATCCGCAAGACGCTCGCCTCGCTCAATCCGCAGGGACGTTTCGTCAGGCCGGAAGAAGTCGCCGCCGCTGTCGGCTGGCTCTGCCTTCCGTCCGCGGCCGCGATCAACGGCGTCGCGCTGCCGATTGCCGGCGGTGAAGTTTAACGACGTATGGCCATGACTCGACGCCTCACGCCCGCTACCGCGACCTTCATCGGCGCCGACGGCAACAAGCTCGTCGCCGACGTATTCGGCGACAGCGGCACACCCGTGCTGTTGCTGCACGGCGGCGGCCAGACCCGTCACGCCTGGTTCAAAACCGCGGAAGAAATCGCGCGCAAAGGTCATACCGCCTATGCGCTCGATCAGCGTGGCCATGGCGACTCCGAATGGGTTGTCAACGGCGCCTACGAGTTCTCGGATTACGCCGCGGACGCCAGGGCCGTCGCGGCCGAACTGACCCGCCGCTCGGGCGAAAAGCCGATCGCCATTGGCGCTTCGCTCGGCGGTATCGCCGCGCTGCTCGCCGAAGGCCA
>JACQDO010000260.1 GCA_016201085.1 Hyphomicrobiales bacterium
TGCCCCAGGCAAAGGGCCGATAGAAATTGTGGATGCCGTAGCGCACCAGCTTCTTCATCTCGCCCACCCAGTTCGGATGCACATAGACGGCGTGATAGTGCGTCGATTTCGCCACTTCCGGCACATAGATCTCGCCGTCGAGCGTCTGCTTGGCGATGCGGTTGGCGCGCGCCCAGGCGCTGCGCTCGTTGATGGCCTTGCTCCTGCCGTCGCAGGCGAAGGTGAACTGGCAGGCCAGATGCCGGCCGGCGTTCTGGTAGACCACGCCGCAAACGTCGTTCGGATAGAAGCCCGAGAACACGCGGTTGATCACGACCTGCGCCACCGCCATCTGTCCGCGCGCCGGTTCGCCGCGCGCCTCGAAGTAGATCGCATTGGCGAGACAGCGCTCCGCCCTGGCGCGCTCCTTGCCTTCAAGCTTCAGCCGCTGTGCCGGCGACGGCGGCGGCAGGCCGGGGGCCGGCGGCGGCAACAGTGCGATGGTCGCAGGCAGCGGAATAGAAATATTCCCGGCCGGCGGCGTCGCGGCGCTCTCCGGCAACGCCGTCGGTTCGACGCTGGCGAGCTTTTGCGGCGGCGACGGTTGCGCGGCAGCCGGCGCCGGAGGAATAGCGATATGCGCGTCGGATTGCGTCATCGACAGCGGCGAGGCCATCGCGACTTCGACCGCATCTTCGTGACGCAAATCGTCCAGCGCGGCGACCGCCGCGCTGTTGCCTTTGGCGACGATGGAGAACGGCCGCGACTCGGTGACGATTTCGTCGCGCGGTATGGCGACCGTGACCGACACCGCCGGCGGCTCGGTCGAGATGCGATCGATCCCCCTGCGGATGCTATCCGGCAGCTTGGCGATATTGAGTTCGGCGAGACGCAAGCGGCTGTCGTGGATGAATTGGGCGGCGCTTTCGGCGCTGCGGATATTGGCGAGATCGAGCGCGCTGAGCGTGAGTGCGGACAACGCAAACAGCACGCAGACGCGCTTGGCGCCGCGGGAGAATTTTTCTTCGATCGTCAATTCATAGGAATCGAGATCGATGCTTCGCTTCAGCACGCACGCTCCCCTGGAATCGCCGCTTGAAGTTTTTGTTATGACGCGACGGCGACCTTACTTGCGTGCGATGCCCTGGTGGCGATGTTTAAGAAATTTTTGACCAAACAAGGCAAACACGCATGCTTAATCTTAACCATGCGTGCGTTCGATTTTGCGAGTTATTTTTTTTGCGGTTCCATCAATGGAACCGCAACCGCGCGACCGCGTCTGGGTTCCACACCATGCCGTGGCCCGGCCGCTGTGGCACGATCGCCTGACCGTCGACGATGGCGAGCGGTTCTTCGACCAACACGTTGGCCCAGTCGACATATTCGAGGAAGTGGCAGGTTGGCGTGGCCGCGAGCAGATGCGCGCTCACTTCCGGAAACAGGTGCGACGACATTTTGACACGGTTAACGGCGGCCAATTCGGCGGCCTGCCGCCAGCCGGTGATGCCGCCGATGCGTTCGAGATCCGGCATCACTAAATCGGCGGCTTTGCGTTCGAGCGCGGTGGCCATCGCCTGGGCCAAGGAAAAATTCTCGCCGATCTGGACTGGAACTTTCAGTTCGCGCGCCAGCAAGGCCGCGCCGGCATAATCGTCGTGGCGGATCGGCTCCTCCAGCCAATCGATATTTTCCGCATCGAGCGCGCGGCCGCGCGCGAGCGCCTCGTCGACCGTCAGCGCCTGATTGTAGTCGACCATCAGCGCCACCGTGTCGCCGACGCGTTGGCGCACCGCGTGCACGGCGGCGATGTCCTCGGCAAGCGTCGGGTAGCCCAGCCGCAGCTTGAGCGCGCGAAAGCCGCCGGCAAGCAATGCCTCCGCCTCCGCCGCGAGCGCGCCCATGTCGTCCATCAGGCCAAGGCCGCAGCTGTTATAGGCGGGGATCGGGCGCGGGCTGGCCCCAAGGAAGGTCGCAAGCGGCTGGCCGGCGGCGATAGCCAACGCATCCCAACTGGCGACGTCGAAGCCCGACATGGCCATGCGTACGATGCCCTGCACGCCGATCAGGGTGAAACGGCGGGCGAGCTTGGCCCACAAAGCGGCGGGGTCCAGGCGCTCGCCTTTGACGACGCGCTCGACCTCGCCGAGCAGGCTCACGATCGCGGGCGCCGCCGCGCGCAGATAACAGAACAGGTACGCGCGGCCGGTGATGCCTTCTTCGGTCGTGAGGTCGATCAGCAGCAGCGGGGCTGCCCGGACCGCCCCCATGCTGGTGCCGAGCACAAAATTGAGCGGAACCTCGACCGCGACGGCACGGATGGCACGCACGGTCAGCGGTGGCAAAATCGTCCGATCCGGCATGAAAACCCCCCATTCGACGGCGCGACTGGCCAATTTTACCGCGTTCTTGAACCTTTAACCCGCCCTGCCCATATTAGCAGCGACCGGACGGCAATAGCAGCGACCGGACGGCAAATGCCGCCCGGTTGGGGTGCCCGCGAGGGGCCCCGTCAAAGTCGCTTCCAAGCGAGGGCTTTGAGACCATGTCACGCGTTCCGTCCCTCTCCAGCCCGTTCCTGCTGGGCTTCGACGAGATTGAGCGTCTGCTCGACCGCGTCGCCAAAGGCGCCGACGGCTACCCGCCCTACAATATCGAGCGGCTGGCGCGCGATGCGCAAAACCCGGAACGGCTGCGTATCACGCTGGCGGTTGCCGGCTTCACCCGCGACCAGCTCGACGTCTGTATCGAGGAAAGCCAGCTGGTGATCCGCGGCCGGCAACATGACGATAAGAGCCGGCAATACCTCCACCGCGGCATCGCCGCGCGCCAATTCCAGCGCTGCTTCGTGCTGGCGGACGGCATGGAGGT
>JACQDO010000262.1 GCA_016201085.1 Hyphomicrobiales bacterium
CATCCTTGCCGAACTTCTCGCGCAATTTGTCGACGGCGTGCTCGGCTTCCTCCGCGCGGCGGTCGAGGAGATCGGCGAAATCGTCGCCGGCGGCTTCCGTCAGGTGGCTGACGCCGATGCCGATCAGCCGGAAGCGCGTGGAGCCGATTTCGTGGCTCAAGAGATCGCGTCCGGCGGCGAAGATACGCGCGGCCAGCTGCGTGGGGGCGCCGAGCGCGCGGGCGCGCGTGCGCGTCTTGAAATCGGCGCTCTTGAGCTTGAGCGTCACGGTGGTGCCGGCGAGCGCGCCGGCCTTCAGCCGCCCCGACACTTTCTCGGTCAATTCCCATAGCGTCTGCTCAAGCGGACGGAATTCGCCGATGTCACGCTCGAAGGTGGTTTCCGCCGAGATGCTCTTGGTCTCGCGCTCGGCGCTGACCGTGCGCTGGTCGAGCCCGCGCGCCAGCCGCCAGAGCCGGCCGCCTTCCTCGCCGTAGCGGCGCATCAGTTCGCGCTCGTCGGCGCGTTGCAGGTCGCCGATCAGGCGATAGCCGTCGGCGGCGAGCTTGGCGGCGCTCACTTTGCCCACACCGTAGATGAAGCCGACCGGCTTGGGCGCCAGGAATTCCGCCGCCTCGTTCTGCCCGAGCACGGCAAAGCCGCGCGGCTTGTCCATATCGGAGGCGATCTTGGCGAGGAACTTGTTGGCCGACAGCCCGATCGACACCGTGATGCCGATGCTGCGCTCGATTTCGGTGGCGAAGCGCGCCAGCACGCGGGCGGCGCTCATGCCATGCAGACGCTGCGTGCCGGTGAGATCGAGAAAGGCCTCGTCGATCGACAGCGGCTCGACCAAGGGCGTGAGGGCGAACATCGCCTTGCGCACCTCGCGCCCGGCCTTGACGTATTTCGCCATGTTCGGCTTGACCACCACCGCGTTGGGGCAGCGGCGCAGCGCCTCGAACATCGGCATCGCCGAGCGGATGCCGTAGGTGCGCGCCACATAGCAGCAGGCCGCCACCACGCCGCGTTTGCCGCCGCCGACGATCACCGGTTTGTCGATCAGCGATGGGTCGTCGCGCTTTTCGATCGTGGCGTAGAAAGCGTCGCAGTCGACATGCGCGATGGTGAGGCTGTCGAGTTCCGCGTGGCGAGCCAGCCGCGGCGAGCCGCAGGCCGGGCAGCGCGTCGCTTTTTCCGCGCAATCGGCCAGGCAATCGCGGCAGAAGCTCACGGGATTTCCCGCTCCCACGGTTCGCCGCCGAGCGCGACATGAGCCTTGGCGATGTCGTCCGGCCGACACTGCGCTTCGGCGGCAAAAGCGGCGGCCAGCGGCTCATCCGCGGCAAGGTACTCAAGCACCCCTACCAGGAACCCAGGCTCACGACTCACCGCACGAATTTCGCCGGGGCCGATACCGGTCACGGCGAGGAAGCGCCCCAGCCGCTCGCCGTCCCCGGCGATGAAGCTAAGCGCTTGAATCGCAATCCCTTCCGCCGCTTCTCGCGTCATGGCGCTGCGCGCTTTCATCGATCAAATTTGCCTTTCCGTAAGATTTGGGCACTACCGTTAACCCGATCATGCCCGACGGCGCCTGCTCTGGCGACGCCGCACGCGCCTGGCGAGCCGGCTTGGGGACAAATGGGGCGGGGAAAATGCCGAAGACCGTCCTGATCGTGGAGGACAACGAGCTGAATATGAAGCTCTTCCACGATCTCCTGGAGGCGCACGGCTACCGCACCGTCGGCACCCGCAACGGCATCGAGGCGCTCGATCTCACGCGCAAGCACCGGCCCGACCTGATCATCATGGATATCCAACTGCCGGAAGTCTCCGGCCTCGAAGTGACCAAATGGCTCAAGGACGATCCCCAACTCAAGGCCATTCCGGTGGTCGCGGTCACTGCCTTCGCCATGAAGGGCGACGAGGAGCGCATCCGCGAAGGCGGCTGCGAGGCCTATCTGTCGAAGCCGATCTCGGTGGCCAAGTTCATCGAGACGATCCGTCATTTCCTGGGCCCGGCGTAATGGTGCAACGATGACCGCGCGCGTTCTTGTCGTCGACGACGTCCCGGCCAACGTGAAGCTGCTGGAAGCGCGGCTGTCGGCGGAATATTTCGACGTCGCCACCGCCACGAGCGGCGCCGAGGCGCTGGCGCTGTGCGCGCGCGCCGAATGCGACATCGTCCTGCTCGACGTCATGATGCCGGACATGGACGGCTTCGAAGTCTGCCGCAAGCTCAAGTCGAATCCGGCGACGCATCATATTCCGGTGGTCATGGTGACCGCGCTCGATCAGCCGTCCGACCGCGTGCGCGGCCTGCAAGCCGGCGCCGACGATTTCCTCACCAAACCGGTCGCCGATGTGGCGCTGATCTCGCGCGTGCGCTCGCTGGCGCGCCTGAAGATGGTGACCGACGAGTTGCGCATGCGCGCGCATACCGCCAAGGAAATCGGCATCCAGAGCCCGGAACGCGATGCCGTGGCGGATACCGGCTGCAACGGCAACATTCTCATCGTCGACGACCGGGCGAGCTCCTACGAACGCATTGCCGCCACGCTGGCGGCCGAGCATACGGTGGAGGTGGAATCCAACCCGAACGAGGCGCTGTTTCGCGCCGCCGAGGGCAATTTCGACCTGCTGATCGTCTCCCTCGGTTTGAAGGATTTCGACGGCCTGCGTCTGTGCAGCCAGATCCGCTCGCTCGATCGCACGCGCAACATACCGATCCTGGCGATGGCGGAGGCCGATAACAACGATCGTCTGGTGCGCGGCCTGGAGATCGGCGTCAACGATTACCTGATCCGCCCGATCGACAAGAACGAAATGCTGGCGCGCGTGCGCACGCAGATCAAGAAGAAACGCTACACCGAGCGGCTGCGCGACAATGCCTACAAGTCGATCGAAATGGCGATCACCGATGCGCTCACCGGGTTGAACAATCGCCGCTACATGGAGACGCATCTGCAAAGCCTGGTCGAGCAGGCGGCCGCGCGCGGCAAGCCGATCGCCGTGCTCATCCTCGACATCGATCATTTCAAGTCGGTCAACGATACCCACGGCCACGATGCCGGCGACGACGTGCTGCGCGAATTCTCGCTGCGCATCCGCAAGTCGATCCGCAACATCGATCTGGCCTGCCGCTACGGCGGCGAGGAATTCGTCATCGTGATGCCGGAAACCGACGTGGCGGTGGCCACCATGGTGGCCGAGCGCATTCGCCGCCGCATCGCCGCCGAGCCGTTCGCGATCCAGCAGGGCGCGCGCAAGCTGGAGGTGACGATCTCCATCGGCATCGCGGCGATCGGCGGCGCCGGCGACGACGCCGCGGCGATCCTCAAGCGCGCCGACGCCGCGCTCTATCGCGCCAAGCGCGACGGCCGCAACCGGGTGGTGCCGGACGCGGCCTGAATCATCCGGCATTTTCAAAGCACTGAGCCGATATTTGGCCGCCGCTCGGGGCTGGTCTAGCCTTGCCGATGGCGGCTTCGATTCGCGCCGGCGGCAAACATGCGCGCGGCGAAGGCTTGGCAATACCCTGCGGAGTGCTCAGGTCCGCCGCATCTCCTGGGGTCTCGCGGGGTTCGGCCGGCTGGCAGCGGCGCGAGAGGCCTCCTCGGATGCCGCTTCCGGCCGGCCACCATTTTTGCCGCGAATGTCGTCCCGGCCGAGCGCCAGCGAGGGCCGGGACCCATACGCTGTGCCCTATCGAGAGATCGCGGCGTATGGGTCCCCGCCGGAGCCTGTCATCGGGCCGCGCTTCGCGCGGACCCGTTGGCGGGGACGACAACCGCGGTTACGGCCTCACAATCGTCCAGCCCTTTTCGGCCAGCTCGATCAGTGTCACCACGCCGGCCTTGACGCGCTCGGCGTTGTCGACCAGCGGCGGCTCCTTGCCTTCGGTGCGCGTCATGGCCTCGAGCGTGTTCTCGCACGCCTTGAACGAGACATTGGGCATGCCCTGCTTGAACGACTTCAGCCGCACCTGCACCGGCGAGGTGTCGGCGCGCAGCATGTGCAGGCCGGCATTGAAGGCGACGATCTCGATGTCGATCTCTTCGCCCTTGTCGGAATAATATTTCGACACATTGGCGGCGACGTTGAGCACGGCGTTCATCTTGCCCGCGTCGTTGTCGCTGATCTGCAGCGCCAGCCGGTGTTTCTCGGCGGCGTTGGCGGGCGCGACGGCCAGCAACAGAACGGCGGCAAACAAGGTGCGCAGCATGAACGGCATAACGTGTCCTCCCAGACAGGGTTCGATCCTATCAGGTTCGCAGCGGGGCGAATATTCCATTGACCCCTCGCCCTTCGAGGGCCGCCTGCGGCGGCCACCTCAGGGTGACGGAGAAGGGAAATGCAAAAGGCGCCCACTGGGCGCCCTGCATAGCCTCGGAACCAAGCTCAAGCTTACTTGATCTTGGATTCCTTGTATTCGACGTGCTTCTTGGCGATCGGGTCGTATTTCTTCTTGGTCAGCTTCTCGGTCTGCGTGCGCGAGTTCTTCTTGGTCACGTAGTAATGGCCGGTGTCGGCGCTCGACACGAGCTTGATCTTCAGGCTGGCGGCTTTGGCCATGGATTTATCCTCGAAAACGGAACTCTAGGGGGTGGTGCTGGCTTCGGCGCGGAACCTAGCGGCAAGGCGGCAAATGTCAAGAAAACCCGGTTTTTGGCGGGGTTCGCGGAGGCGTCATTTATCCGTTTCCCGCGCATCCGACATCGCTTGCCAGAGCGCCACCCCGAAATCGACGACGTGCTCCTCGCCACACTGCTCGCAACGATAGGTGCGCATGTCGCGGCCGGACATGGTGAATTTCTCCAGCCGGATCATTTCCCGGCTGCATTTGGGGCATTGGGTCGCAGAAACGGCAGGCGCCGGTTGCGGGCGATCGGTCCAGTTGAACCAAGCGGGCCATTTCATCCGAGATTGTCCAACGATGTCACGATCCGAATTCAAGGGTGAAAAGGTGGACAGAAATTCCGATCTACCAAGGTCACGTCGTCACGTGTGCCGTTGAGAAACAGATAATGGCACACCGTTTTGTAGGCCGGCTTGCCATCGACATGTCCGGTGAAATCGAGGCTCGAGCCCTAGTACAGCCCGCCATTGAGGATGTAGCCGATGACGACAATCGCGGCCACTCCATAGAAGATCCAACCGAACCATGGACGTTTCATGGTGTCATTCCAGCATGAACTTGAGCGTCGGCTTTTTGAAATACTAACGCGTTTTCGGAGTCGTTACAGCAGCTCTCGATAAAACCGCTGGTCGACAATGAAATA
>JACQDO010000263.1 GCA_016201085.1 Hyphomicrobiales bacterium
CCTCGGCGATGCGCTTGATCAGGCCACTCAACACCTTGCCGGCGCCGATCTCGGTGAAACGCGTGACGCCGGCTGAGGCCATGCAGGCGACCGACTCGCGCCAGCGCACGGTGCCGGTGACTTGCGCCACCAGCGCCTTCACGATTTCGGCCGGTGCCTCAATCGGCTTGGCCAGCACATTGGCCACCACCGGAACCGCCGGCGGCTTTACGGAAACTTTGGCCAAGGCGTCGGCCATCACCGCGGCGGCGGGACTCATCAGCGCGCAATGGAAAGGGGCGGACACCGGCAACAGCATCGCCCGCTTGGCGCCCTTACTCTTGGCGATCTCCACCGCACGTTCGACCGCGGCCTTGTCGCCGGACACCACCACCTGGCCGCCGCCATTGTCGTTGGCGGCTTGGCAGACTTGGGCCCCCGCGGCCTCGGCGGCGACCGCAACGGCGGCATCGAATTCGAGCCCAATCAGCGCCGCCATGGCGCCGACGCCGACGGGCACCGCCTTCTGCATGGCCTGCCCGCGCGTGCGCAGCAGCCGCGCCGTATCAGCAAGCGTGAAGGCGCCGGCGGCGGCCAGTGCCGAATATTCGCCAAGCGAATGACCGGCGACGAACTGCGCATCGCGCGCAAGATCGAGCCCGGCCTCCTGTTGCAGCACACGGAAGGCGGCGAGCGACATGGCCATTAGCGCCGGCTGGGCGTTTTCGGTGAGGGTGAGCTTGTCGGCGGGCCCCTCGAAAATGGTGGTGCTGAGCTTGTCGCCGAGCGCCTCGTCCACTTCGGCGAAGACCTGGGCGGCAACCGGGAAATTGGCCGCCAGCGCCTTGCCCATACCGACCGTCTGGCTGCCCTGACCTGGAAACACGAAAGCGACCGTCATGTTCTTAACCTTGCCCCTCGCCTTAGCGCTTAACCGTGACCTTTTTGGCGCGTTTGGCGCCCCGATTGCGGCCGAAAGACACCGCTATACGGGGTTCTGTCAAGTTATGTGTCCGCCAGTAACCTGACTACAAGACTCTGCCGGTTAGGGTGGGCGTTAACGACTGAGGACAAGAGCGATGAGCGACCTGGTCAACGAGGACGACCTCGAGCGGGCCCGCCGCGACCCCGAGTTCCGCCAGCAGCTTTTGGCCGATAATCTCGAGCGGCTGCTGCAGGCGCTCAACGATATGCGCAAGGTGCCCGACAACAAAAGTCGAGACGCTGCACGCCAGATCCGGGAAGGCGTCGATCTCGCGGTCAAGCTGGCCGAGCGGCTGCAACGCGACAATCAAGGCGGCCCACGGGCGGCCTGAATTAGGCCTCTAGCTCGCTTGCCTTTTCAGCAAAACCCCCTATAAACCGCGCGTTCCGTCGATCCTGGTTGGGAGCTGAACGGACGGCCGGCTTTTCATATGTTTCACGTGAAAAACCGGTAGGGCCCTTGTGCTCGTCGTCCCGTGTTCCCGCCTTCAGAGCATTCGAGCCTTTCCCGAAGGGCTCGAGGGGCTAGGCGCCAGGGTCGAGGCCATGGGTGAAACAAGGAAAGGCAATTCATGCCGCTATACGAACACATCTATCTTGCGCGCCAGGATCTGAGCACGCAGCAGGTCGAGGAATTGACCGCCAAGCTCAGCGCCGTCATCGCTGAGGCCGGCGGCAAGATCGCCAAGACCGAATATTGGGGTCTCAAGTCGCTCTCCTACCGCATCGCTAAGAACCGCAAGGCGCATCTGACGCTGCTCAATGTCGAAGCGCCGGCGGCCGCCCTCAACGAGATCGAGCGCCAGGAGCGGCTCAACGAAGACGTGCTGCGCTATCTCACCATCCGGGTCGAGGCGCACGAGGAAGGCCCGTCGGCGATGATGCGCAAATCCGATCGTGACGATCGTGGCGATCGTGGCGATCGTGGAGACCGTGGGGATCGGGGCGACCGCGGCGATCGTCCGCGCCGTCCGCGTCGCGACGACGACGCCGAAGTCGCAGCGGTGGAGGAATAGACCATGGCATTCGGATCGTCCCAAGGTTCCGGTTTTGGCGGCGGCGGCGGCGGAGCACGCAGGCCTTTCTTCCGCCGGCGCAAGACCTGCCCGTTCTCCGGCGCCAATGCGCCCAAGATCGACTACAAGGACGTCAAGCTGTTGCAGCGCTACGTGTCGGAGCGCGGCAAGATCGTGCCGAGCCGCATCACCGCGGTGTCGGCCAAGAAGCAGCGCGAACTGGCGCAGGCGATCAAACGCTCGCGCTTCCTCGGCCTGCTGCCGTATGTGATTAAGTAATTGTGTTTGTCATTCCGCGGCGCGGCCGAAGGTCGCGAACCCGGAATCCATAAACACATAATCGGGAGTATGGATTCCGGGTCCGGCCCTGCGGGCCGTCCCGGAATGACGAATGAGAACGAGGCTCGCAGGGGACACCTGCGGGCCGATGGTTGGGACGGAAAAATTCCGTCTCTAACCGCTCGAAAGGAGCGGGACAGCTCGTGATGATGCAACTCGGTCTGATCGGTATCGGTGCTGGCGCCGCGGCGGCTTTGCTGTTCGCCTCGGTGACGTCCGGCTCGTGGCTGTCGATCGTGTTGTTCTATCTCGCCCCTCTCCCGATCATGATCGCCGGCATCGGCTGGAGCCATTGGGCGGCGCTGATTGCCGCGCTGTCGGCCGCGCTGGCGCTCGGTCTGGTGTTCGGCACGGTGTTCTTCTTCGCCTTCCTGGCCGGCGCCGGCATTCCGGCCTGGTGGCTCGGCTATCTCGCCATGCTGGCGCGGCCGGCGGCGGCCGGCGCCAATGGCGGCAGCCCCGCGGCGCTCGAATGGTACCCGCCCGGCCGGCTGGTGGTGTGGGCGGCGGTGCTGGCCGCGCTGATCGTGCTGGTGGCCATCCCCAATTTCGGCACCGATGCGGAAAGCTTTCGCAGCGGGCTTAATCAGGCGCTTTCGCGCATGCTGCGCCTCGAGACCGGCGCGCCGGCGGATGCGCCGCTCACGGTGCCCGGCATCAGTAACGTGGAGCGGTTGATCGATTTCCTGGTGATGGCGATCCCGCCGGCGGCGGCGGTGATCGCCACCATCACCAACACGTTCAACCTGTGGCTCGGCGCGCGCATCGTGAAATTCTCCGGCCAGTTGAAGCGGCCCTGGCCGCAGCTTTCGGCCATGACCTTTCCGCCGCTGGCGGCGGCGGCGCTCGCCATCGCCATGGGCTTGAGCTTTCTCGGCGGCCTCGTCGGTATCGTCGCCGGCGTGCTGTCGGCGAGCCTGCTGATGGCCTTCGGCGTGCTCGGCCTCGCCGTGCTGCACGCCATCACGCAAGGCATGAACAGCCGCGGCTTCCTGCTCGGCGGCGTCTATGCCGGGGTGATGGTGTTCGGCTGGCCGGTGCTGGCGCTCTGCCTGCTCGGCCTGATCGAGATCGCCTTCAATCTGCGCGCCCGCATCGCGCGCAAACGGGGGCCGCCCGCCGTGACCTGACCAAC
>JACQDO010000264.1 GCA_016201085.1 Hyphomicrobiales bacterium
ATCGAGGTGCTGCATTTCGTCGGCGCCAAGAACGGCTTCATCGCTGGTCATTTCCAGCGGCATTTTCTCATGCTCGGCCTGCAGGGCGGCGCCATCGGCGGCGGCGCGGCAATTGTGCTGTTCGCGCTGGCCGGTGCGGTCAGCCGCTGGTTTGCCGGCACCGCCGGGGGCGACCAGAGCGCGGCCTTGTTCGGGTCGTTCTCGATCGGCCTCATCGGCTATGTCGCGGTGCTCGGGCAAGTCGTGCTGATCGCGGCGGTGACGGCGATTACCTCGCGGCAGACGGTCAACCGGACCTTGGAGGGCATAAACTGATGCTCGCAGGTCTTGCCCGCTGGATCGGCTTCGTCACCATGTTCATCGGCGTGGTGGGGACGATTCTGCTGGCGGTGGGGTTCATCTGGTTCGCCTTGATCATACCGGGCGAGGACATTTCCAAGGACCGCAAAGCCGACGGCATCGTGGTGCTGACGGGGGCCGCCTCGCGCATTCCCGACGCCATCGAACTTTTGGCGGCTGAGCGCGGCAAGCGGCTGCTGATCACCGGCGTGCATCGCGCCACCAGCGCGCGCGAGATCGCGCGGCTGACGCCGCTCTATTCCAAGTTCTTCACCTGCTGTATCGATCTCGACAAGTCGGCGCTCAACACCTTCGGCAACGCGCTGGAAACCAAGCGCTGGGCGCGCCAGCATAACTTCAACTCGCTGATCGTGGTGACCTCGAACTGGCACATGCCGCGCGCCATGGCCGAACTCCAGCATCAGCTTCCCGACGCCACCCTGATCGCCTTCCCGGTGATCTCCGCGAAGGTGAAAAGCGAGCCCTGGTGGTCGAACTTCGATACCGCGCGTTTCCTGGCCGCGGAATATCTGAAATACCTGTTCGCGCTCACGCGCATGCAGCTCGATCCCGACACCGCCGCGTGAAGGAGCACCCGTGCCGATAATCGTTCGTTCCATCGCCTTCAACGTGCTGTTCTACCTGAACACGGCGCTGCATCTGCTGATCGGGCTGCCGACCTTCTTCATGCCTTACCGCGGCATCATCGCGGTGGCGCGCTCGTGGGGCCGAACCAACTTGGCACTGCTGCGGCTCGTCGTCGGCATCGAATACGAGGTGCGCGGCCGCCAGTTTATTCCGCAAGGCCCGGCCATCGTGGCCGTCAAGCATCAGTCGGCGTGGGAGACTTTCGCGCTGGTGCCGCTGTTCAACAATCCGGTGTTCATCCTCAAGCGCGAATTGCAGTGGATTCCGATCTTCGGCTGGCTCACCATCAAGGGCCGCATGATCCCGGTCGATCGCGGCGGCGGCTCGCAGGCGCTCATCGCCATGGCCGAGCGGGCGCGCATCGAACTCGCCGACAATCGCCAGCTGCTCATTTTTCCGGAAGGCACGCGGCGGCCGGCCGGCGCCGAGCCGCGCTACAAGTTCGGGGTCGCCCATCTTTACGCCACCGAGGGCGTGCCCTGCGTGCCGGTCGCGCTCAATTCCGGCCTGTTCTGGCCGCGCCGTTCGATCCATATGCGGCCGGGCAAGGTCGTGGTGGAGTTTCTCGAACCGATTGCGCCGGGACTTTCGAAGGATGTCTTTTTCAAGCGGCTGCAACACGACATCGAGGCGACGACGGCGCGCTTGATCGAGGAAGCTGAAAGCAAGAGCAAGACCAAAACCAAGGTCAAAACCAAGACCAAGCACAGGCCGAAGACGAAAGCCGCCCGTTGACGGTCGCGGTTATTTCTGGGGGTCACTCCTTGGCCGACTCGTGCGCGCCCTTGAGCCGCTCGCCCAGCCTATGCAGCTCGGCGTCGCGGCAGCCGAGCGCCTCCAGTTCCTTCACCGCCGCCAGCACGTAGTCGCGGCAGGCGCCCGAGCGGCCGTGGCCCTGGCGGATGTAATGCAGCTGCTCGGCGAGGCTAAGGCGGCCGGCATATTGCTGGTGGCCGCGGTCCACCATGTAGCAGAGCGCATGCACGCTTTGCTGCGGGTCGTCGTCGAGCCAGACCCGCCGCCAGGTCTCGCGATAGACCATGGTGACCTGCTCGCGCGCGCGCAGATAGTCGATGGTCTCGGCGCGCTTGGCGGCGGCCACGCGGTAGGCGGTGCCGCGGCAATTGCCACCACGGTCGAGGCCGAGCACCAGGCCGGGCCGGTCGGGCGTGCCGCGATGCACGAAGGAATAGACGCAGAGCGCCCGGTGGGCGCCGACCAGGCGGGCATTACGCCGCTCGCGGAAGGCAAATCCCGGCCGCCACATCAGCGATCCGTAGCCGAAAACCCACAGGTCGTCGC
Source organism: Hyphomicrobiales bacterium (assembly GCA_016201085.1). Classification (GTDB taxonomy): domain Bacteria; phylum Pseudomonadota; class Alphaproteobacteria; order Rhizobiales; family Xanthobacteraceae; genus Pseudolabrys. The sequence goes on from JACQDO010000264.1 coordinate 2,290, forward strand.
CGCCGCTTTGCTGAATTGTTGTGTTCATGACGTTTGGAAATAAAGTGCGTCGTTGACAGGGCCGGCAACTCGCTCGCGTATCAGGCCGATTGCCGCTAAGCAACCCGTTCGAAACCCAAGGGCTCAGGCTGCGGCCTCAAAACGCCGCATTCGGCAGGTGTTAAACCCCTCATGGCTACCGACCGCATTGGACGCCGGCGCAACCGGCACTACATCGCACTGATCGTCCTGTTCGCCGTCCTGTTCGGCGGCTGGAGCTGGCTTTGGACCTATGCCGCCGGCAAGGCAGAAACCGCTATCGACGGTTGGCGCACGCGCGAAGCCAAGTCCGGCCGCGTCTACACCTGCGGCTCGCAGACCGTCGGCGGTTACCCGTTCCGCATCGAGGTGAACTGCAACCGGGCCGCCGCTGTGTTTCGCGGCAGTGAGCCACCGGTCGAGATCAAATCCTCAGGCATTTTGATCGCCGCGCAGATATATCAGCCGACCTTGCTGATCAGCGAATTCCATGGGCCGCTCACCATCGCCGATCCCGGACAAGCGCCGAACATCGTCGTCAACTGGAAGCTCGCGCAGTCGAGCGTGCGCGGCACGCCGGCGGCGCCCGAGCGTGTGTCGCTGGTGTTCGACCGCCCGGTGGTCGACCGCATCAGCAATGGCAACCCGCAGCACCTGCTGGTCGCCAAGCACGTCGAAATCCACGGCCGCATCGTCGAGGGCTCCGCCGCCAACAAACCTGTGATCCAGGTCGCAGTGCAGCTCGAGCAGACCTCCGCGCCGGGCTTGCATCCTGCCGCCGAGACGCCGGTCAATGCCGACATCATCGCCGTGCTGCGCGGCTTGAACGATTTCGCCCCCAAGCCGTGGCCGGTGCGTTTGCGCGAGCTGCAGGCGGCCGGCGGGCAGATCGACATCACGCAGGCGCGTCTGCAGCAGGGCGAGACCATCGCGGTCGGCGGCGGCAGTCTTTCTCTGAACGCGAGTGGCCGGCTGGAAGGCCAATTGCGCGTCACCGTCGCCGGGATCGAGCCGTTTCTCAATTCGATCGGCGCGCAGCGGATGGTGCAGGCCTCGCCGACCGTGGACAAGCTGTCCGGCGCGCTCGATCGCTTGCTCCCCGGTCTCGGCAATGTCGCGCGCCAACAGGCCGGTGCCAATATCGCGGCCGGCATCAATCTGCTGGGCGAACAGACGACGCTCGAGGGCAAGAAGGCGGTGATCCTGCCGCTGCGCTTCGATGATGGCAGGATTTTCCTGGGGCCGATTCCGATCGGCAATACGCCGGCGGCGTTTTGAGGGCGCGTGCCCCGGATGCGGCGCATCACGAAGCGCAAGCGAAGTGGTGCGCCGCTGATCCGGGGCCTTACCAAATTCAGTTTTTGCGAAGGTCCCGGTTCTGCAGCGCACCGCTATCGCGCTGCGCTGCGCCCGGGACACGCCACGATCAATCCTCGCTGCCGTACGGCTTCGGCAGCGGCTCATGCGGCAGGTCGGGATGCGGGCGGCCGAAATCCGGCGCCGGCGAGTCCTGGCCGATATCGACAATGCCCTTGCGGATGGCGCGCGTGCGGGTGAAATGCTCGAACAGCGCATCGCCGTCGCCGCGCCGGATTGCCTTGGTCAGCGCCGCGACGTCCTCGTTGAAACGCCCGAGCATTTCCAGCACCGCATCCTTGTTGGCGAGGAACACGTCGCGCCACATGGTCGGATCGGAAGCGGCGATGCGGGTGAAGTCGCGGAAGCCGCCGGCGGAGAACTTGAGCACTTCCGAGCGCGTCACCGCCTCCAGCTCGTCGGCGGTGCCGACGATGGTGTAGGCGATCAGATGCGGCAGATGGCTGGTCACCGCCAGCACCAGATCGTGGTGGTCGGGCGTCATGCTGTCGACATTGGCGCCGAGCAGGCGCCAGAAGGCGGCGAGTCTGTCCACCGCCTGCGGATCGGTGCCGGCGGGCGGCGTCAGGATGCACCAGCGGTTCACGAACAACTCGGCAAAGCCCGCGTCGGGGCCGGAATATTCGGTGCCGGCCACCGGATGCGCCGGCACGAAATGCACACCCTTCGGCAGATGCGGCGCCATGTCGCGAACGACGGCGCCTTTGACCGAGCCCACGTCGGAGACGATGGCGCCGGGGGCCAGATGCGGACCGATCTCGGCGGCCACCGCAGCGCAGGCGCCGACCGGAATGCTGACAATGACCAGATCGGCGCCTTCCACCGCCGCGGCATTGCTCTCCACGACCTGGTCGGCCAGCCCCAGTTCGGCCACGCGCCGGCGCGTGGCGGCCGAGCGCGCGGTCGCCACGATCGAGGTTGCGGCTCCTTGCGCTCGTACGGCGCGCGCAATGGAGGAGCCGATCAGCCCGACGCCGATCAGCGCAACCCGATTGAACAAGGTGGCCGGTTTGCTCAAGCCTTTTTCCCCAGGAACTCAGCTAACGCCTGCACCACCAGGCGGTTGGCCTCTTCGCTGCCCACGCTCATGCGCAAGGCATTCGGCAGCTTGTAGCCGCCGACCCCGCGCAGGATCAGCCCGCGCTTGGTGAGGAAGGCGTCGGCCTCCTTGGCGGTGCGACCCGGGGTCGTCGGGAAATGGATCAGCACGAAATTGCCGACGCTCGGCGTCACCGTCAGGCCGAGCCGGCCGATCTCCTCGGTGAGCCAGGCCAGCCATTTCGTGTTGTGCGCGCGCGATTTCTCGACATGCGCATTGTCGCGGATGGCGGCGATGCCGGCCGCGATCGCCGCGGCATTGACGTTGAACGGTCCGCGGATGCGGTTGACCGCATCCACCACATGCGCGGGGCCATACATCCAGCCGAGCCGCAGCGCGGCCAACCCATAGATCTTCGAGAAGGTGCGGCACATCACGACGTTTTCCGAGGTCGCCACCAGTTCGATGCCGGCCTCGTAATCGTTGCGCTGGACGTATTCCGCGTAAGCCGCATCGAGGATGAGCAGCACATGCGGCGGCAGCCCGGCGTGCAGGCGCTTGACCTCGTCGAACGGAATGTAGGTCCCGGTCGGATTGTTCGGATTGGCCAGGAACACGAGCTTGGTCTTCTTGCTTACGCAGGCCAGGATGGCGTCGACGTCGGCGGTGAAATTCTTCTCGGGCGCGACCACCGGCTTGGCGCCGGTGCCCATCGTGGCGATCGGATAGACCAGGAAGCCGTGCGTGGTGTGGATCGCCTCGTCGCCGTCGGCAAGATAGGCGCGCGCCAGCAGATTGAGCAGATCGTCGGAGCCGGCGCCGCAGACGATGCGCGCCGGGTCGAGCCCCAGCACATCGCCGATGGCTTCGCGCAGTTCGGAGGCCGAGCCGTCCGGATAGTCTTCCAGGTGCTCGCCCACCGCGCGATAGGCGGCGATGGTCGCGGCGCTGGCGCCCAGCGGCGTCTCGTTGGAGGACAGCTTGAAGACTTTGGCGACGCCCGGCGCCGTGCTCTTGCCCGGGATGTAAGGGGCAATATCGAGCACGCCGGGGCGCGGTTGCGGACGGTTAGCGGTCATTTCAATCCTCGCGGTCTGTCATGCCCCGCGTAAGCGGGGCATCCAGTAACCACCGAACTTCCGGGAGTACTGGATCGCCCGCTTTCGCGGGCGATGACACTTGGGGTGTCTCAGGAACTCTTCTCGGCGGCAACCGTATAGCGGGTTGCGTGGCTGCCGACGAGGGCCGCCGAACGTACCGTGGCCCCGGCCTTAACCAGGACCTCGCCGATCGATTCCAGGCTCGCGTCCTTCGGCAGCGTCACCAGCAAGGCGGCACCGTCGAAGGCGCGGTCGGGCACGGCAATGAAATCGGTCCGCATCGACAGCGCTTGTGCGGCGCCGGCGCCCCAGCCGGAGACGCGGATGCTCCAGACCGCGGCTTCGGTCGCCATGGCGTCGCCGGACACCCTTGAGATCACGAACACCGGCAAGGCGGCCGGGTGGTCGGCGCGTTCGACGAAGGGTAGGCGGGCGATGATCTTGGGCGCGGCGTCGAATTCGAGCGCGCTCCACCAGGCGCCGGCGCCGGCGACCGGGACCGCCGGCACCAGGCCGAGATCGCCTTTCGAGGCGGAAACGGCTGCGACCACGCCGGCGGCGCCCCTGTGTGGGACGACCGGCACGGTGAAGCCGAAATGGAAGCGGGCGGAATCGCGCATCAAGGCGTCGCCCGCCGACAGGTCGGCGTGCACGGAAAACGGCGCCTGGACATAGGTGAAGGTCGATATGATGACCCGCCAGATGCTCTCGGCGGTGTCGAGCGGCAGGATGCCTTTGTGCCGCTTGACCAGACGGCGCATCATCTCGGCCTCGCGCACCGGGCGGAAGGCCGAGCCGGTCTCCTGGCTCTTCTTGACCGAAATCAGCCGGTCGATGATCTCGCCGCGTTGCATCAGGAGCTGATGCATCGCCTCGTCGATACGGTCGATCTCCCGGCGCAGATCGTCCAGGTTGGGCTTGTCGGGCAGCTTGGCCATGGCGGCATTCAACTCTTTTGTCATGGCCGGGCTTGTCCCGGCCATCCACGCCTTTTCTCGTCTATGGTTCTAAAGACGTGGATGCCCGGCACAAGGCCGGGCATGACGAATACGGCTGCTGGGCCTTGAAATCAAAGAAAAACATTGACACTGCGCGATCCGAACCGCCGCGGACGTGGAAATGCGTCACCGAATCCCATGCTATGCTAAGCCAAGCGCATAGGAGTTGAGCAATGGCCCATAGCGAACGGGTGGTTCTCTACCATGCCCAGCGAGATTTTGAGCGCGAACGGCAGCCGAATGAACGATGGGACTACGCCGAGTTTGTTGCGCGCGGAGAACCTGTCAGCGGCACGACGGCAATCTCTGATGAACGGCGCGAGGCATATATCACTTGCGCAAGGGCTTACCTAGAGAAGCGCGGTTCGTATAAAAAGAGAACGGAACCGGAGAGAGTCAATGAACTGGAGTAAAGAACAGCGGCTTGCGCTTGCGGCTTGTTCGGTAGCGTCTGGGCTCATCAGCTTAGGGATTGGGTATTCTACAAGTCGCAATCGCTATGGAATCATTGATTGGTTGAAAGATTCTCCCGCCGACGCATTTCTTTGGGCGTTAATTGGTGCAGTTGTTGGCGGAGCCGCAATCTTCGTTTACCGGTCCTTTTCAAACTGAGACGCTTCACGGTCCGGACGTGGCTTGACGAGAAGTACGGCGGCGACTAATTATCGACCCGTTCCGTGGTCATTTGAGCCGGCCGGCTTGCAGCCACGTTAAACAACTCGCTAAACAGGCCGGGGAACACGTGGGTCCCGGCCGAACCTCAGTTCGGGCCGGGTTTTTTTATGGCCCCATGTGGAGGCCTCCTGTCGGGGGCAATATCGAGATGGTCGAGGCCAGTCTCAGCAGCGCACATGACGCGCCGGATGCACCGCGCGAGGCGGATTTTCCGCACGACTCGCTGGTCGCGCATTTCGGCAGCGACAAGCCACTCAAGCTCGACGCCGGCGTCGAGCTCAGCCCCTTTCAGATCGCCTACAAGACCTACGGCACGCTCAATGCCGATCGCTCCAATGCGGTGCTGGTGTGCCATGCGCTCACCGGCGACCAGCACGTGGCCAATCTGCATCCGGTCACCAAGAAGTCGGGCTGGTGGGAAACCCTGGTCGGTCCCGGCAAGCCGATCGATACCGAGCGCTATTTCGTCATCTGCCCGAACGTCATGGGCGCCTGCATGGGGACCACCGGGCCGTCCTCGACCAATCCGGCCACCGGCCAGCCGTGGGGGCTGGATTTTCCCGTCATAACCATCCGCGACATGGTGCGGGCGCAGGCCATGCTGCTCGACCATCTCGGCATCGAGCAACTGTTCTCGGTGGCCGGCGGCTCGATGGGCGGCATGCAGGTGCTGCAATGGGCGGCAAGCTATCCGCACCGCGTATTCTCCGCGCTGCCGATTGCCTGCGCCACCCGCCATTCGGCGCAGAATATTGCGTTCCACGAGGTCGGCCGACAGGCGATCATGGCCGATCCGGAATGGCGTGGCGGCCGTTACCACCTGGAAGGCACCAACCCGCGCCGCGGCCTCGCGGTCGCGCGCATGGGCGCGCACATCACCTATTTGTCCGATGCCGCGCTGCACCGGAAATTCGGCCGCAAGTTCCAGGATCGCGACAATCCCACCTTCTCGTTCGATGCGGATTTCGAGGTGGAATCCTATCTGCGCCACCAGGGTATCTCGTTCGTGGAGCGTTTCGACGCCAATTCGTATCTCTACCTTACGCGCGCCATGGATTATTTCGACCTGGCCGCCGACGCCGGCGGCATCCTGGCGAATGCGTTCAAGGCCACGCCGACGCGTTTCTGCGTGATTTCGTTCACCAGCGACTGGCTGTTCCCGACCTCGGAATCGCGCGCCATTGTGCATGCGCTCAACGCCTCGAGCGCCCGCGTCTCCTTTGCCGAGATCGTCACCGACAAGGGGCACGACGCCTTCCTGCTCGACGAGCCGGAATTGTTCGCCATCGTGCGCGGGTTCCTCGACGGCGCCGGCAAGGCGCGCGGGCTTGCTGCCACAAGTCTTGCGGCCAAGAGCTGACATCATGAGCAATCTCAACCTCGCCAATATCGCGCGCACGCCGACCGGCGCCCGTATCGACCTAGTGATGGTCGCGGAGATGGTGGAGCGCGGCGTCAAGGTGCTCGACGTCGGTTGCGGCGACGGCGAGCTGCTGCGGCTGCTGAGCGAAAGCCGCGACGTCGACGGCCGCGGCATCGAGCTGTCGCGCGAGGGTGTGAACGAGTGCGTGGCCAAGGGTCTGGCCGTGATCCAGGGCGACGCCGATACCGATCTCGCGGACTATCCGGACGACGCCTTCGACTACGTCATCCTGTCGCAGACGCTGCAGGCCACCCGCCACCCCCGTATCGTTTTGGAACACATGCTGCGCATCGGGCGGCATGCCATCGTCTCATTCCCGAATTTCGGCCACTGGTCGGTGCGCATGCAGCTGCTGTTTGCCGGCCACATGCCGCGCACCGATATCCTGCCCTATAGCTGGTACGACACCCCCAACATCCACCACTGCACCATCAAGGACTTCCGCCAGCTCTGCACCGAAGTCGGGGTCAGACTGGAGAAGGCGGTGGCGCTCAACGCCTGGGGAAGCCCGCTGCGGCTCAATGCGCCCTGGTGGTTCTGGAACCTGTTCGGCGAACAGGCGGTGTTCCTGCTCAGCCGCAAGGGCTGACTGGCCCGCGCGGCCACCCTCCAGTCCTATTTTTGCTGCACTGCAACTTTAACTTGGTTGCGAGGGCTCGATAACTATCCTCTAAAGTATAATTTCAATTATACACTGTATATATTTTCGTATAGATAGTACATCAATAATATATAAGCGTATATTTTAGTTGCTATGCGTATTAACAGGTTTTTGGCGGCATAATTGCATAGGAAGACCTTTCAAAGATCACGATTTAGCCATGGTTTGCCTGCGTCTGAACCATGCATTCGGCTCTGATTCTATTTGGACCGGGTGCATTGCTTTGACGAAAAGGGGACTACGAATAATGACTCTATCAAACGCAAGTCGGACGGCGGTTTTGCTGTGTTCGGTGGCCTTTGTGGCGTTCACCGTTCCGGCCTCAGCCAGGCCCGTCCATAAGGCCGCGCAGACGTTTGCTGCAGTGCAATGGCAAAATGCCGGCGCTGACCATGACGACCGCTATCCGGTCGTCGTCCGTCAAGTAAAGGGCGAAGCCACCCAAAGCCAAAGCCGTCGCCGTGCCCCGCAGACGCAGGCACCGGCGAATTCCGCTTTAGGCGGCTTCACCTCGAATTCGCTGGTTAGCGAGGCCCGCAAGTATATCGGCACCAACCCGACCGGCCGCGGCAGTCTGTGGTGCGGGGCGTTCATGGACATGGTGTTGAAAAAAACCGGACATGCCGGCGGCGGCAACTTGGCCAGCGCCTATGCGCGTTACGGCACCCGCGTATCGGGACCGCAGGTCGGCGCCATCGCGGTGATGGGTCGCAACGGCGGCGGCCATGTCGGCGTGGTGACCGGCGTCGATGCCAACGGCAATCCGATCGTCCTGTCCGGCAACACCTGGAATCGCAATACCGGCGGCCGGCATACGGTGGCCGAGCAGGTCTACCCGCGCAGCCGCGTCTACGCCTATGTGATGCCGTAATTGTTCGTTGCGTCATGCATCATGGCCGCGCCCCGTTCACAAAGAGCGGGGCGCGGTTTTTTGTGCGCTGAGCCCAATCAAGCGCTGACGGCGTCACCCACCGCGATGTCGCCGGCTTCGATCACCTCGGCATAGATGCCGCAGTCGGTGTGGCCGAAACTCTGCAGCAGCGTGCGCGGGACGGTCAGGTCCCGCAGGCCGGTTTCGGGGTCGACGTCGGTGGCGGCGCAGCGCTCGATGCGCTTGATCACCTTGACGCGTGCACGATCGCCAAGGGTGAACTCGCGGCCGATCAGGTCGAACTCATGCCAGGCCGACCAGCCGGCGACGTAAAGATTGCCGCGGAAACGCAGCGGATGCACTGTCGCGCCGGCCGCGTTTTCGACGGCAGCCACCGACGCCGGATTGATGATGGACACCACCTTCTTGGCCACGTCCGAGAAACTATGGTTCTGCCCGGACAGTACCTTCGGTGGCCCGCGTAGCTCGCCGGCGCAATAGCCGGCGAAGAATCGCTCGATGGCGGCGCGGCCTTCTGCCGTGCGCAAGTCGCCGCGGGCGGCCTCGCGGCCTTCGGCGTTGATAATGAGCGTGTGGTTTGGCTCATCGTAGTCGGTGCGCAGCGCTGCCAGCCGTTCATTGCGCATCAGCATCAGGAAGCGGATTTTGGGGAAATAGGCAGGGGCGGCGGGATCGAAGCCGCAAGGGCCGTTCTCGATGGCGTAGAGCCGGTCGGACGGCAAAGTGGCGCCCACCGCCAAATGGGTGCGAGGCAGCGGCTGCGGCGATAGCCCCTTAACCGGGTAGCGATAAATCGCGTCAATCCTAGGCTGCTGACTTGTCATTGGTTTTTCGGCATTTTCCGTAAGTCTTAATGGGTCCTGGACTGACCTATATCAGGCGGCAGGCCTCTTCAAACTGGAACTCGGTGCACCCACATAGGGCAAGGCAGGCCGCCGTTACGGGACCTGCTGCTGTTCCGGTGCTGTTATGGGCCGAGGGAGTTGAGACATGAACTTCGAGAAATACACCGACCGCGCTCGCGGTTTTGTGCAATCCGCGCAATCGATGGCCCTGCGCGAGGGTCACCAGCAATTCACCGCCGAACATCTGCTCAAGGTCCTGCTCGACGATCCGGAAGGGCTGGCGGCCGGGCTGATCGATCGCTCCGGCGGCAACTCCCGCCAAGCCTTGCAGGCGGTCGAGGCCGCGCTTGCCAAACGCCCGAAGGTGAGCGGCGGTGGCGCCGGTCAGGTCTATCTCGATCCCGCGCTCGCTCGCGTGTTCGACGCCGCCGAGAAGGCCGGCGAGAAAGCCGGCGATAGTTTCGTCACCGTTGAGCGGTTGCTGCTCGCATTGGCAATCGAGAAGGACAGCGAGGCGGGCAAGATCCTGGCCAAGGCCGGCGTCACGCCGCAGAATCTCAACACCGCCATCAACGCGCTGCGCAAGGGCCGCACGGCTGATTCCGCCTCGGCCGAGAATGCCTATGACGCGCTGAAGAAATATGCGCGGGATCTGACGGATGCGGCACGCGCGGGCAAGCTCGATCCG
>JACQDO010000265.1 GCA_016201085.1 Hyphomicrobiales bacterium
GTCGCTGATCTCGCGCTCGGAATAGATCAGCGCGCCCTTGTCCGCGCCCTTGTCCACCACATCCACGATCCGGGTGCGTCCGACCACCACGCCTTGCGGCGCGATAGGACGGTGCAGCACGACGCCGGCTTCGCCGTGGACGACCTTGCTCCAGGTAATGCCGAGACCGGGCTCGCGCAGCCAATAGGCCGAATAGGCCAGCATGAAGGCATAGGTCGGCAGTACTTTCAGGTTCTTCTCATAGACGAAGGCGAGTTCATCGGCGTTGAGCGGATCCTGGCCAAGCCCGAGGCCGAGCGCATAAAGCATGCAGTCCTTCGGGCCGTAGCTGTGCTCGACGGCGGGGATTTGCAGCGCCAGCAATTTTTTGTAGTCGAGCGGCATGAATGAACTTTTTTCTGTCGTCCCGGCCGCGCGTAGCGAGGGCCGGGACCCATAGCCACCGGGTTATCGAGCGCGCACGGCGTATGGGTCCCCGCCTTCGCGGGGACGACAATCCATTACCCCCACACTTCTTTTGCCAGCTCTACGATCATCCTGAGTTTGGCCCATTGCTCGTCCTCGGCCAGCACGTTGCCTTCTTCGGTGGAGGCAAAGCCGCATTGCGGCGAAAGACAAAGCTGATCGAGCGAGACGAACTTGGCGGCCTGCTCGATACGACGCTTGATCTCGTCCTTCGATTCGAGCCGGCCCGACTTCGAGGTGACCAGGCCGAGCACCACGGTCTTGTCCTTCGGCAGCAGCCGCAGCGGCTCGAAGCCGCCGGCGCGGTCGCTGTCGTATTCCATGAAGAAGCCGTGCACCTTGATCTTGTTGAACAGGATTTCCTGCACCGCCTCGTAGCCGCCGGCGCCCATGTAAGTCGACTTATAATTGCCGCGGCACATATGCATGGTGATGGTCATGTCGGAGGGAATATCCGACATCGCGGTATTGATGAGATCGGCATAGAGCGCGCCAAGCGTTTCCGGATCGTCGCCGCGATCCTTCATCTGCTGGCGATATTTCGGATCGCACAGCATGGCGATGAACACCTCGTCGAGCTGCAGATAGCGGCAGCCGGCATCGGCGAAGCCGCGCACGGCTTTTTTACAAGCCTGGCCGAGATCGTCGAAGAAGGCGTCCATCTGCGGATAGACGGCCTTGTCGATCGGCGCGCGCATCGGCCGCCCGTAAATCGCCGACGGCGCCGGAATAGTGATCTTGGGCATGCGCTTAGTGTGCGCGGCGACGAATTTGAAATGCTCGATCATCGGATGCTTGGCGGAGCCGAGCTTGCCGGTGACCTTGACGCCCTCGTTGCGCGTGGTCACCGCGGCGAAGGCAACGCCGCTGTCCATGATGTGCTTCTCGACGCCGTCGAGGCCCCAGAGAAAATCGAGATGCCACCAGGAGCGGTGGAACTCGCCGTCGGTGATCGATTGCAGGCCGACGTCTTCCTGACGTCTGATGACGCGTTCGATCTCGCGGTCTTCCACCGCCTTCAATTCGCCGGCGTCGATCTCGCCCTTGGCGCGCCGCTCGCGCGCCAGCTTCAGCGCGGCGGGACGCAACAGGCTGCCGACATGATCGGCGCGGAAGGGTGGCTTCGTTCTCATGCTCATTGTGACTAGCCCCACATTTCCTCGGCGACTTCCACGATCATCTTGAGCTTTGCCCACTGCTCGTCCTCGGCCAGGATATTGCCTTCCTCGGTGGAGGCAAAGCCGCATTGCGGCGACAGACACAACCGCTCGAGTGGCACGAACTTGGCGGCCTGATCGATGCGACGCTTGAGCTCGTCCTTGGATTCCAGCCGCCCCGACTTCGAGGTGACCAGACCCAGCACCACCGTCTTGCCCTTCGGCACGAAGCGCAACGGCTCGAAACCGCCGGCGCGGTCGCTGTCGTATTCCATGAAGTAGCCGTGCACCTTGATGCTGTTAAACAGGATTTCCGCCACCGGCTCGTAGCCGCCGGACGCCACGAAGGTCGACTGGAAATTGCCGCGGCACAGATGCATGGCGATGGTCATGTCGGGCGGGATATCGGAGATCGCCGAATTGATCATGCCGGCGTAGATTTGCGGCAGCTTTTCAGGATCGTCGCCGCGGTTGGCCACCTGCGCGCGCAGCTTGGGATCGCACAGATAGGTGAAATTCACCTCGTCGAGCTGCAGGTAGCGGCAGCCGGCGTCGGCGAAGGCGCGCACGGCTTTGCGGTAGGTCTGCCCGAGATCGCGGTAGAAATCGGCCATGTTCGGATAGATCGCCTCCGGCACGGCATCGCGGCCGTAGCGGAAATGCAAGCTGGACGGCGACGGCATCGTCATTTTCGGCACCACTCGCGTGCGCGCTTTGATGAACTTGAAATGCTCCAGCATCGGGTGGCCGGAAAACGTACCGAGTTTTCCGGTGACGCGCAGCATCATCGGCTTTGGGTTGACGCCTTCAAACTTGATCTTGCGCTCGCCGAGATAGGCCTCGACGCCGTCGAGCGCGCCGAGGAAATCGTAATTCCAGAAGGCGCGGCGGAATTCGCCGTCGGTAACCGCCTTGAGCCCGATGTCTTCCTGCCGCTTGATGATCGTTTCGATTTCGCGGTCCTCGATTCCCCTAAGCGCGTCGGCGGCGATCTCGCCGCGTTCGCGCTTGAGCCGTGCCTGTTTCAGGGCGGCGGGACGCAGCAGGCTGCCGACATGGTCGGCGCGGAACGGCGGCGTGGTTCGATGGCTCATTGATGCAGTCTCTCCGATCCGCTCGTCCCCGCGAAAGCGGGACTCAGTCCTTAGTGCTGGATTCCCGCTTACGCGGGAATGAGCGGTCTAATGACACGAAAACGGCCGGCGCCTGTTGGACGCCGGCCGCCGATATTGCCGTGAATTGGCGTTCCGCCAAGTGTTATTTCGCGATCGCCTTCTCGTACGGATAGATCACATCGCCGGTCTTGAACTGCGGCGGATAGACGATCACCTCTTTCGACAAATCGCGAACATCGTCGATGGTATTGCCCTTGATGTTCTGGAACTGCGCCGCCAGCGTGCGCTCCACCGCCCATTCGCCCTGCTTGCCGAACTTCACGTCGCCGACCACGGTCTTGAACGTGGTCTTGCGGAGGTGGTCGGCGAGCTTGTCGTCATCGATGCTTTTGGTGGCAACGATGGAATCGCCGAGCACCTGCAGATAGGCATAGGCCCAGACCGGCATATAGTAGCCGAGCGGATCGACGCCCTCGGTGCCAGCGCGCGCCTGATATTTCTTGAGCAGATCAGCCGAGCCCGGGAAGTCCATCGATTTGACCGGCAGCCAAGTCTCGAAGTTGACCACGCCGTTGAGCAGCGGGCCAAGCTTGGTCTTGAACACGGTCGCCTGCAGGCCGACCATGGCGCCGCCCCACATTTTCGGCTTGAAGCCGACTTCTTTCATCGCGGTGACCATGCCGACGGTGTCGAGCGGATAGGAGCAGATCACCAGCAGATCGGGATTGAGCGCCTGGATGGCGCGCACGATCGGCGAGAAGTCGGTGGTCGCCGGCGGATAACTCTTTTCGTAGACGATCTTGAAGCCCGAGGCCACGGCATTCTCATGCGCGCCTTCGCAGGCGTTGCGGCCGAATTCGGCGTCCGCCATCGCGATCGCGATGGTCTGCGGCTTGGGCTTCTGCACCTCGGCCACCTTGAAGAAGCCGCGCGTGAAGGCCGGCTTCGGCGTCGGACCGTTCGGGATCATCGAGAAATATTTGTTGTAGTTGAAGGTCTCGTTGATGCCGGTGCCGAACAGGCTGACGAACAGTTTTTTCCTCTGGATTGCGATCGGCATCGCCGGTGCGATCTGGCCGGAGGCATAGCCGCTGACGATGAGATCGACTTTGTCGATATCGAGCAGCTTGGTGTAGATGCCGGGCACCTGCGACGAATTGCTCTGATCGTCGTAGTAGACCAGCTTGACCGGACGGCCGAGCAGCCCGCCCTTGGCGTTGACGTCGTCTTCCCAGATCTTCATCGCCAGCAAGGACGACTTGCCGTTGGCCGACAGCGGACCGGTGAGCGACATGCCGAAACCGATCTTGATCGGGTCCTTGGTCTGAGCGGTGGCCGGCGCCGCGGTAAACAGCAGCGCGGCGGTAGCAACCGACAGCGCCAGTCGACTTATTTTAAGCCATTGTAATCTTGTAGACATTTGCTTCCCTCCCGGTTGAACCCAGGATACCGTCTGCGTGTCTTGAGGCTACCGGCGGTATCCCATGTGGACGATGCTAAGCGGCCGGCGGCCGCCCCAACTTGCGAAAAATCAAGGACGTTTCACCTGTCTGCCCGCGAATGCGGGCATCCAATTGATGCCGCGTTTACCGGGTCCCCGCTGTCGCGGGGACGGCAGCAACTACTTCCCCCATACCTCCTCGGCCAACTCGACGATCATTTTCAACTTAGCCCATTGCTCGTCCTCGGCCAGCACATTGCCTTCCTCGGTGGAGGCGAAACCGCATTGCGGCGACAGGCAGAGCTGGTCGAGAGCGACATATTTTGTGGCCTCGTCGATGCGGCGCTTGATGTCGTCCTTCGGCTCCAGCCGCCCGCTCTTACTGGTGACGAGGCCGAGCACCAGCTGCTTCTTGCCCTTGGGGAAGAAGCGCAGCGGCTCGAAACCGCCGGCACGCTCTGAGTCGTATTCCAAGAAATAGCCGTCGAGATTGGTGTCGTTGAACATCACCTCGGCCACCGGCTCGTAACCGCCCTCGGCGATCCAGGTCGAGCGGAAATTGCCGCGGCAGGAATGCATGGTGACGACCATATCGGCCGGCTTGCCTTCCAGCGCCATGTTGATCATGCGCGCGTATTTTTTCGGCAATTGGTCAGGATTATCGCCGCGCTCGCGCGAATGCGCCCGTTCGTTGGCATCGCACATCATCGCCCAGGTCGTGTCGTCGAGCTGCAAATAACGGCAGCCGGCGGCGGCGAAGGCCTGCACCGCGTCGCGGTAGGCGCGTCCGAGGTCGTCGAAGAAAGCATCGAGGTCGGGATAAACCTGTTTGCTGACCGAGACGCGGCCTTGCCGGAAATGCAGCACGCCGGGCGCCGGTATCGTCATCTTCGGCACGACGCGGCAATGCTGTTGCAAGAATTTAAAATGTTCGATGTGCGGATGCCCGGCAAAGCCGATTTTGCCGACGGTTCGCACGCTTTCGGCCTTGGTATCGACACCGTGAAACTTGATGCCTTTGTCGGTGAAATAGAATTCGATTCCTTTCAGCGAGCGGAAGAAATCGAAATGCCACCAGGAGCGGCGGAATTCGCCGTCGGTGGCAAGCTTGAGGCCGACCTCCGCCTGCTTCTTGACGATCTTTTCGATCTCACGGTCTTCCACCGCTTTCAACGCGGCGGCGTCGATTTCGCCCTTGGCGTGCTGGGCGCGCGCCTGCTTGAGCGCCGCGGGGCGCAGCAGGCTGCCGACCATGTCGGCGCGGAACGGCGGTGTGGCGCGTTGAGACATTTTTGTTTCACTCCCTACTCGACTGTCATGCCCGCGAAAGCGGGCATCCAGTAAACACCAGCCCGGCGATTGAGCCAAAACACCGTGAATACTGGGTCCCCGCCTGCGCTGGGACGACAGACAGAACTACTTCCCCCAAACCTCTTCCGCCAGTTCCACGATCATGCGCAGCTTGGCCCACTGCTCGTCCTCGGCCAGGAGGTTGCCTTCCTCGGTGGAGGCAAAGCCGCATTGCGGCGACAGGCATAGTTGATCGAGCGCGACATATTTAGTCGCCTCCTCGATGCGCTTCTTGATGTCGTCGCGCGGTTCCAGCCGCCCTTGCTTCGATGTGACCAAGCCGAGCACGACGATCTTGTTGCCCTTCGGCAGGAAACGCAGCGGCTCGAAGCCACCCGCACGTTCGCTGTCATACTCCAGGAAATAGCCGTCGTAGTTGACGTCGCGCAGCAGCACTTCCGCCACCGGCTCATAGCCGCCGGATGCGATCCAGGTGGAGCGGAAATTGCCGCGGCAGACATGCGTCGTGATCGTCATGTCGGCGGGCCGCGTAGGTTTCCTGCAAATGATCGACGTCGAGGCCGCGGTCGCGCGCCTTCTGCAATTCCTCTTTCGAGCAGAGATAGGCCCAGGCGGTGTCGTCGAACTGTAGATAACGGCAGCCGGCGTCGTAGAAGGCGCGCACCGCCTTCTGATAGGCCATGGCGAGATCGTCGAAAATGGCATCGCGATTCTTATAGACATCCTTGCTGACCGCGCCCGGCTCCAGACGGAAATGTAACACCGTCGGGCTAGGAATTGTCATCTTCGGCAGAACCTTGGTATGCGCCTTGAGAAATTTGAAATGCTCCACCATCGGGTGATTGGAGAATCCGATCTTGCCCGTGACCTTGATGGTGCGTGGCGGGGTCTGTACGCCCTGGAATTGGATGCCGTGGTCGATTTCATAAACCCCCACGCCGTCCAGCATACCGAAGAAATCGAAGTGCCACCAGGAGCGGCGGAATTCGCCGTCGGTGGCAAGCTTGAGGCCGATCTCCTCCTGCTTGGCGATGATCTTCTCGATCTCCCGGTCCTCGACTTCCTTGAGTTGGGCAGGAGTGACTTCGCCCTTTTGGCGGCCGGCGCGCGCTGCTTGCAGGGACTTGGTGCGCAGGAAGCTGCCCACATGATCTGCGCGAAAGGGCGGGCTTGGTTGGGCCATGGGACGGAGCTCTCTGGTTCCTAAATGCCATAAAAATTTGAAAATTCTTCCAGGAAGCGATATTTCATCGGTCCATACACAACATCTCTTCACTCTCTCGTCAAATTTCGGGCCGTCGTTTTATGGTCGCCTTAAAGCGCGGGAGCGGGCGGGTATCAGTCGTAACACAGGGAAGGAACGGCCATCATGGCTTACAAAAATTTGGAAGAAAAAATACAAGCTTCGGGCGACATCGTCAAAATGCTGCGCAATTCGCAGATCGGCGCCTATGTCTATCCGGTGGTCGCGCCTGAGTTCACCAACTGGCGGGATGAGCAGCGCGGGTGGCGCGAGAGCTGCGTCCTTTACGATCAGTCCCACCACATGGTGAATTTGTTCGTCGAAGGGCCGGATGCGCTCAAATTGCTTTCGCATCTTGCGACCAACTCGTTCAAGAATTTTTCCATCAACAAGGCCAAGCAATTCGCGCCGTGCAGCCACGGCGGCCACGTGATCGGCGACGGAATTCTTTTTTATCTGGCGGAGAACAGCCTGGTTTACGTTGGGCGCAATCCCGCCGCCAATTGGATTCAATTCCACGCGCAGACCGGCGGATACGACGTCAAGACCGAATACGACGACCGCTCGCCGTCGCGCCCGATGGGCAAGCCGGTCTTTCGCAAATATTACCGCTACCAAATCCAGGGGCCGAACGCCGAGCAGGTGATCAAGAAACTGAACGGCGGGCCGTTCGCGGACATCAAGTTCTTCAATATGGATTACATCGCCATCGCGGGACGCAAGGTTCGCGCCCTGCGTCACGGCATGGCCGGCGCCCCGGGCCTGGAGGTATGGGGTCCCTACGCGGAAGGCGAGGAGATCCGCGCCGCCATCATCGAAGCCGGCAAGGATTTCGGCCTCGTGCAGGTCGGCTCGCGCGCTTACGCCACCAATACGCTCGAGTCGGGCTGGATCCCGTCGCCGGTGCCGGCGGTCTATACCGGGGAGAAAATGAAGGCCTATCGGGAGTGGCTACCGGAGACCGGTTACGAAGCCAATGCCGGGCTTGGCGGCAGCTTCGTATCGAACAACATCGAGGACTATTACACTTCGCCGCACGAGCTGGGCTACGCCTCGTTCACCAAATTCGACCACGACTTCATCGGCAAGGAAGCCCTGCAGAAGATGGATGGCAAAGTGCCCCGTAAGAAGGTGACGTTTGCCTGGAATAACGACGATGTCACCAATATCATGCATTCGATGTTTGCGCCCGCTGGCGAGAACTACAAGTTCATCGATCTGCCGCTTTCGAACTACGCTTCGAGCTCATTCGACGCGGTGATGAGCGGCGGGAAGTTCGCCGGCGCCTCGATGTTCTCGGGCTATAGCTTCAATGAGCGCAAGATGCTGTCGCTCGGCTTTGTCGAGGAGGAGTATGCTAAACCGGGCACGCAGCTTACCCTGATCTGGGGCGAGGAAAACGGCGGCACCAAGAAGACGACCGTCGAGCGCCACAAGCAGACGGAAATACGCGTTACCGTTTCACCGGCGCCTTATGCCGCGGTGGTACGCGAGACCTATGAAGGAAAGTGGCGTCACGCCGCCGTCGCGTGACGAACCGGTCTTGCGGCTGCTAGCTGCGGATCGGTAGGGCCGGTGCATGGGCGCGATACCCTGACTTTGAATGCGGAGGCCGAGTTCGTCGAACTTGGCCTCCGATTTTTTCGAGATCATGCGCTGGCGCGATCGGCCGCGAGCCGTCCCGCCGCCGCTTCGCGCGCGTAACGGGCGGTCTGCAAGACCCCGCCGAAGGAAAAATAATGCGGGCTGGCCTCGCCAATGCCAGGGTTAGCGTCCAGCGCCGCCAGAATGTCGTCCGGCCCGACATTGCCGATGAGCCCGCTGCCGGCGCCCGAGGTGAGCCCGCGCAGCGAGGCATTCACGCCGCAACGTTTGGCGTAGCGCATGAGCGCGGTCAGACTGGTCGGACCGGCCAGGCCGACTTTCACCGGCAGCGCAATGCCGCAGGCGCGCAGGCGCTTGAGCCAAGCGACCACCGCCTCGGGTGAAAACGAGAACTGGCTGACGATATGCACGCGCAGGCCCGCCGCGCGCGCCGAAGCAATCTTCTGGTCGAGCGCCGCCTCCATCCGGTCGGCGGCAATGCGGGCATGGCCTTCCGGGTAACCGGCGATGCCGATCTCCTCGATGCCGGCCGCGCGCAACTGGCCTTTCTGGATGACCGCCAGCGCGTCGGGGAATGCGCCGGCCGTGTCGACGTCGCCGCCGATCACCAGCAGCCGTCTGACATCGGCCTCCGCATGCAGCCGGGTCAGCAAGTCCTGTAAATCGGCAGCCGCGGCAATGCGCCGCGCCGCGATATGCACGACCGGCTCCAGGCCGCCTTTACGCAGCAACGCCGCCCCGGCCACCAGTTCCCGCGCCGTGAGCGTCGGTACGGCGGAAAAATAGACCGAAGTGCCGCTCGGCAACACGTCGAACAGCGCGGTAATTTCGGACGCGTTCGGACGCGTGACTTCCAGCGAAAAATCTGCCGATAACATGTTCACTCCCGCCGATGGGAGATCACGAAGGACTCATCGTAAAACCACAGGCCGCCGTGCTGTTGCAGCACCTCGCGTGTCGCTTCGATATAGCGGCGGTCGCTGTTCACGTCCGACAGGCGATCGTCCTCGATCTGCGCCACATAGACCGCCGCGTTCCAGGCGGCGAGCAGCGTGGAGGTACCGATCGAGGAGGAGATTTCCGACGGCAGCGTATGCATGTCGTAGCGAAACAGCGAACGCTGATCGGAATAGGTGTTGAAGTTGAGATCGCGGCCGGCCGCGCCCAACTCCTGCTTCACCGCCTTGAGCAGGTCGTGGCGGCTGTGCACGAACGGATTATCGTTTGGCCAGACCTTGTGGATGATCTCCATGCCGGGATCGTGGCCGTAGGAATGCATCGCGATCATGCGGCCGCCGGAACCAAGCGCGCGGGCGAGCGGCGCCAGCACGCGCTTGGCCTTGAACTCGAGCGAGGCGCGCGCACGATAGGGCTGCGAGGCGATGACCAGATCGTATTCGGCGACGGTGCCGCCCGGCTTGGGCACGATCTGGTCGAGCAGGAAACGATGGTCCTGGCGGTAGATCACCAGGATGACCGGACGCTCATAGACCGGATTGCCGCTCTTCGACGAGACGCGCGCCTTCCAGTTCTCGGCCAGGAACGGCTCCAGCGCGGTGATCTGCTGCTCGAAACTGTGGGCGGTGTTGCCCTCCATCGGCAGTTCTTTCCACACCAGACTGGCGGCGGCGCTGAGCGATTTCACCGCCAGCGACGGTGCCTCGGCATAAGCGAGATTGGTGAGCACCAGCACCGTGGAGGGATGCTCGATAAAGCGGTCCGCCATCTTGTGTAGCGTGAGGCGGATGTCCTCCAGGCTGATCTCCTTGCCGACGATGTAGAACGGCATGGTCGGGAAACGATCATGCATGGTGCGCATCACGCGCGTCAGCACGGTGCCGTCGCCGACGCCGGCGTCGAACACGCGCACCGCCGGCGGACGCGGATGGATATTGGCGAGTTCGAGCCCGACGCGCTGCGCGGTCTCCCACTTCTCGCTGCAGGTATTCACGAACAGCAGATATTTCTGCCGGTTGTCGAAGAAGCGGAAATTGCGCTGCGGATCGTCGCTGGCCTGGCCGGAGGCCACCGGCGGCGCCGGCGGCGTCAACACCGGCAATGCCGGCGGCGCGTCGAACATCACACGCCGACGCGCCGGCGCGGCCTCGGCGTTGCGCGTCATGAAGGCGCGGATGCGTTCCAATGTGTCGGTGGTAATACGGCCGCCATTGCGCAGGCGGCTGGCCAGCTTGCCGTCATTGACGGCGCGGCGTCCGAAGGTGGATTCGGCCAAGCCGCGTTGACGGCAGAACTCACCGATTTCCTGGAGAATTATCTCGTTCATACTGGCGTTTCCTGTCCGGCTCTAAGGGCCGTGTACCGGATAGCGAACCAGCTCTATTCTACGCCGTCAACCACAAAATCAGTTGTGGGAAAGTTGGGCACATCAGGTGGGCAATTACCAACCGATTAAAATCGCAATTTCATCAGAACATTGTAATTTTTAGGAAATCTTTGTTTGCTGTGGCACCCTTGAACATGGGCAAAATCCCACTATTCAGGCAAAGGGATGGGAAATAGTGGGCATACCACCGCCCAAATTCGCGCGCAAATGCGAGGAAAGCCGCCGCGCCGGTCTAGATATCGAAGAAAACCGTCTCGTTTTCGCCCTGCACGCGGATATCGAAGCGGTAGACCGGAAGCTCCCCGCGCATCTCCTTGTGGGCAATGAGCGTCGCGCGGCGGTCGGCCGGCACCATCGCCAAAATGGGATCGGCGCTATTGGCCGCCTCATCGGCGAAGTAGATGCGGGTGTAGATCTGCCGCAACATGCCGCGCGAGAAGATGCAGACCACAATATGCGGCGCCTGCGGCTTGCCAGCGGGGCCGGGCACCATGCCGGGCTTGACGGTGTCGAAGCTGTAGACACCCTGCTTGTCGGTGGCGGAACGACCGAAACCGGTGAATTTCGCATTCGGCCGCGGCTTCTCGCCGCGCGCATGCGCATAACGGCCTTGGGCGTCGGCCTGCCAGATCTCGATCATGGCATCGTTGATCGGCTTGCCGTCACCGTCGAGGATGCTGCCTTCGATATGGATTTTCGTACCCGTCGCGTCCGGCGTGATCAGGTTGGCACTGACCGTTTCCTTCGAGTCGTAATCCTTGCTCGGCTGCCAGTCGCAGCGGCTATGCGGCGCCAGGCCATAGGCGAAAAACGGGCCGACGGTTTGAGAGGGAGTGATGTCCGACATCATATGTTCCTTTTGCGCATGATCTTGTCCGAAAACCGGTGTCCATCCCCGATCAGGTCGAGGACATGCTTTTCGAGATCATGCGCTAGTGTTTTTCCACATTGACGGGCGTCTGTTCGCGGCCGCGCAGCACGATGTCGAAGCGGAAGCAGAGCGCCCAGTCGGGAATGGTGTTGTCCAGATCGAAGCTCGATACCATGCGCAATCGCGCCTTCTCGTCGGTCACCGAATTGAAGATCGGATCGAACGGAAACAGCGGGTCGCCGGGGAAATACATCTGCGTCACCAGCCGGGTCACGAACGACTGGCCAAAGACGGAGAAGTGGATGTGGTTGGGGCGCCAGGCATTGGGATGATTGCCCCAGGGATAGGCGCCGGGTTTCACGGTGACGAATCTGTAATGGCCGTTCTTGTCGGTGACGGCACGGCCGGCGCCGGTGAAGTTCGGATCGAGCGGGGCCGGATGCTGGTCGACATTGTGCACATAGCGGCCGCAGGCATTGGCCTGCCAGATTTCCACCAGCGTGTCGGCGATCGGGCGCTTGTCCTCGTCGTAGACGTGGCCGTGCACGATAATGCGTTCGCCCAGCGGCTCGCCCTTGTGCTGCTTGGTGAGGTCGTTGTCGCCTTCCTGCACGGCGTCGTGACCGAAGGCGGGGCCTGTCAGCTCGGAGAGCGTGTGCGGCACGATGATCAATGGCTTCGACGGCGAGCGCTTGACCGTGCTTTTGTATTCCGGCGACAGATGCTTGGGATAAACGTTGAGGCTTTCCCTTGGATACATATACGTCATTCTAGTTTCCCTGATTTTACTTATTGTTGTCCTTGTTACTTAGCTTGCTTGCGCATGATCTTATCCGAAAACCGGTTCCCACTTTTCGGGATCATGCGCTATTAAACCCGTTCGATGGCAAGCGACAAGCCTTGACCGACGCCGACGCATAAAGTGGCCAACGCGCGCTTGCCGCCGCGCTCTTCTAAACCATGCGCCGCCGTCAGCACCAGCCTTGCGCCCGACATGCCGAGTGGATGACCGAGCGCGATGGCGCCGCCATGCGGGTTGACATGCTCGGCATCGTCGGAAAGCCCGAGCTGACGCAGGCAGGCCAGCGATTGCGAGGCGAAGGCCTCGTTGATCTCGATCAGATCGTAGTCGCCGATCTTGTGATCGAGGCGAGCCATCAGCTTGCGCGTCGATGGCACCGGGCCGATGCCCATGATGCGCGGCGGCACGCCTGCCGAGGCCATGCCGAGAATGCGTGCCCGCGGCGTCAGTCCATGCGCCTTCACCGCAGATTCCGAAGCCAAAATCATGGCGGCGGCGCCGTCGTTGACGCCGCTGGCGTTGCCGGCGGTGATGGTGCCGGGATTGCGCACGAACGGCTTGAGCTTGCCGAGCTGCTCGATCGTGGTATCGGGGCGCGGGTGCTCGTCTTTATCGATCTTGATGATTTCGCCCTTGCGGCCGGGGATTTCGACCGCGACGATCTCGCGGGCGAAAAAGCCGGAAGCCATCGCCTTGCCGGCGCGCTGTTGCGAGCGCAGCGCCAAGGCGTCCTGGTCATCGCGCTTGATCTGGAATTCTTCCGCCACGTTTTCGGCCGTCTCCGGCATGGAATCGACGCCGTATTTTTCCTTCATCAGCCGGTTGACAAAACGCCAGCCGATCGTGGTGTCCTCGATCGTCGCTTGCCG
>JACQDO010000057.1 GCA_016201085.1 Hyphomicrobiales bacterium
CGCAGTCGCGCGGCCCGATGTGGTCCGGGCGATCAATCAACGCTGGTTGCTTAAATTCTGGAAGCAACACCTGGGCGACCATAGCGTGCCGCAATGGCAGGCTATCGAGGCGCAGCGGCTGGCCGCGATGTCGGCCAACATGAGCTTCCTCGACGTGATCGGAAGCGGCGATTGCATGCGCTTTCAGGTGCGTTTTCACGGCACCACCATCGCGACCATCTGGGGCCTGACCGATTATCGCGGCCGGTATCTCGACGAGATCATGTCGCCGACGCACCACGCCGAAAGCCATCCACCTTACCGCCATGCGGTGGACAACGGGCGCCCGGTCTACACCATCCACGACGTCAACGACCGCAACGGCCGCCTGGTGCATTACGAGCGGCTGCTGCTGCCGTTCGCGGCCGATGGCCGCACCGTCGACCGTATTCTGGCCTCGTTCGAACTGGTCAGTGAGGACGGCGCCTTCGACAACAACGGGTTGATGAACATACAAAGCAACCCGCCGATCCTGCGACTGGCGGTGACGATCGAGCCGGCGGCGGTGGTCTGACGCGCCAAAGTTCCGCGCAAAAAATACAGTCGCTGCTTGTGATACGCGCGGATATTCGTCGCCGCGATTGATGTTGATCAAGCCGCCGGCGAAATCCCACCAAAAAAAATCGAGCTGCACACAATTTACGCAGCGTGCGTCACAAATCGGAAACTTCATTTTAATTTCGATGCCATAAACGGAAACCCACGAGCGACACGTTGCGGTCGTTCCCATTGAAGGCAGCAACCGCTCAATTCGATTCCCTCCAACATATTGTCAATCGCGCCGTTCAAGAGCGCGTCGGGGTTCACACATGACAATCAAACTCAAGATGAGCGGCAAGATTTACGCCGTCATCGGGCTCAGCTTCCTGTGCTTGTCCGGTCTCGCGGTTTTTCAGCTGAACGAAATCAAAAACGGCCTTGAAGCGCAGAAGCAGGTCGAACTGCGCCATCTGGGCGACGTCGCATTGCGCATCGTCAGCGAGGAATACGCGTTGACGCAGAGCGGCGAATATTCCACCGAGCGAGCCAAGCTAACTGCATCGGCACGACTCAGCGCCCTACGCTATGGCGCCGGTGAATATTTCTGGATCAACGATCTTCATCCCCGGATGATCATGCATCCGATCAAACCGGAGCTGAACGGCCGCGACATTACCGATATGAAGGACCCGAACGGCAAACAGTTATTTGTCGAGTTCGTCAACGTCGTCAAACGGCAAGGCAGCGGCTTTGTCGGCTATCAATGGCCGAAGCCGGGCATGGCCGACCCGCAACCCAAGCTGTCCTACGTCGCCGGTTTTGAACCCTGGGGCTGGGTGATCGGCACCGGCGTTTATATCGACGATCTGCAGCAGCAGGTCTGGTCGAGCACCCAGCGCTCGGTGATCATCGGAGCGGCCATCATCCTCGCGCTCGGCGCGGGTGTGATCTTCAGCGTCCGGCGCATGACGTCCCTGTTCAAAGGGATGACCAAGGCGATGGGTACGCTGGCAGCCGGGAATTTCGACGTGGTGCTGCCAGGGCTCGGCCGTAAGGACGAGATCGGCGATATCGCCGCCGCGGTCGAAGCCTTCAAGCACAAGGCCATCGAAAAAGCCCATCTCGAAAGCGAAGCGGCGGCGCAACGCCATCAGCTCGATGCCGATGCCGCGGCGCGGCGCAAAGAGGCGGAACAGGATCTGCACGTGAAAGCCGCCGAAGAGCGGGCGAAGATGGCCGAGGAGCAGGCGCAGGTCGTGCGTTCGCTCGCGGCCGGGCTCAGGAGCCTGTCCACCGGCGATCTCACCTTCCGCCTCAACGACGAGTTTTCCGCGACCTATCGGCAGATCAAGGATGACTTCAACACCGCGATCGCGCGCCTGCAGGAGACGGTCGGCTCGATTGTCGAGGCCGCGCACGAGGTCACCAGCGCCTCGGCCGAGATCTCGACCAGCACGACGGATTTGTCGCAACGTACCGAGGAACAGGCCGCCAGCCTCGAGCAGACCTCCGCCTCGATGGAGCAAATCTCCGCCACCGTGAAGAAGAACGCCGAGAATGCGCAAGCCGCCAACCAATTCGCCGGCAACACGCGCGATGTCGCGGATCACGGCGGCGCGGTCGTTGGCGATGCCGTGAAGGCGATGGCCAAGATCGAGGACTCCTCGCGCAAGATTTCCGACATCATCGGCGTGATCGACGAGATCGCACGCCAGACCAACCTGTTGGCGCTCAACGCCGCGGTGGAAGCCGCGCGCGCCGGCGAAGCGGGACGCGGCTTCGCGGTGGTGGCCTCCGAGGTGCGCAGCCTGGCGCAGCGCTCCTCGCAAGCGGCCAAGGACATCAAGGACCTGATCACCAACTCGAACGGCCAGGTCAAGGACGGCGTCGAACTCGTTAATCGCGCCGGCACCGCGCTCACCGACATCGTCGGCTCGATCAAGAAGGTGGCCGACATCGTCGCCGACATCGCCACCGCCAGCGCCGAGCAGGCCGGCGGCATCGAACAGGTCAACAAGGCGCTCAATCACATGGACGAAATCACCCAGCAGAATTCCGCGCTGGTCGAGCAGAACGCCGCCACCGCCAAGACGCTGGAGCAGCAATCGTCGGCGATGAACGAACGGATGGGCTTCTTCCAGCTTGCGCGGGCGCCAGCCGCGGCGCGCAAGTCAGCGGCGTAGCGCTGTAGCCCGGGTTGAGCGCAGCGAAACCCGGGGCCTATTGCACCCGACGATTCCGACCCGGCTTTCGCTTCGCTCAAGCCGGGCTACGGTTTTCTAAAACGCCTCTTCCGGCAATTCCATGACGCTGCCCGCGCCCGACTGGATGCGCGCGAGGTGCGCGGCGGTTTCCGGCAGCATGCGCTCCATGAAGAAGCG
>JACQDO010000256.1 GCA_016201085.1 Hyphomicrobiales bacterium
AGCGTGCTGGAAGCCGCGGTGGTCGGCCGCGTCGACGCCGAGGACCTGATCAAGCCGGAGGCCTATATCGTGCTCAAGCAGGGCATGGTCGGCGACGACGCGCTCAAGGCCGCGCTCACCGACCTGTGCAAGGCGGGCCTGGCGCCGTACAAATATCCGCGCTGGATCAATTTCGTCACCGAACTGCCGAAGACCGCCACCGGCAAGATCCAGCGATTCTTGCTGCGGAAATAAGCCGTCAAGGCCGCTCGATCGCCAAGCGGTCGGACTCGTCCTTCAGCCGCACGCCGGACAGGCGGCGCGCGCGCATGGCGCGCAGCAAATGCGCCAGCTTGAAGGCCGCCTCGTCATAGCCGACGCCGCCGGGCCGGATATTGGAGATGCAATTGCGCTCGGCATCGCTTGTCCGCGCGCCGGGCTGCCAGGTGAGATAGGCGCCCATGCTGTCGGGCGCGGACAGACCGGGGCGCTCGCCGATCAGCACCGCAACGCAATCGGCGTTGAGCGCGCCGGCGATGACGTCGCCGATCGCTACGCGGCCGTTGGTCACGACGGCGAGCGGCGCGATGCGCCAGCCGTGGAGCTGCGGCAGCGCCTTGGCCAGCACCGGCGCGGCATGTGCCTGCACCGCGCGCGCCGAGAGGCCGTCTGCGATCACAAAGACCACATCATGCCGGCCGGCATGCGGCGTCAGCTTGGTGTCCTCGCCGGCGGCGAGGCGGCGGCCGAGGTCCGGCCGCATCAGGTAGCGCTGACGGTCTTCCACCGCGCTCGCAAGCCGCAACACCGGAAGGCCTAGAGCGGAAAGGTCGGCGGCCAGCCGCGCCACATCCAGCGCCGCATGCACGGCGTCGCGCGCCCGCGCATGCGCCAACTGGAAATCGAGCAGCGGGCCGGTCGAAAGCGAAGCCCCGCTGCGCTTGAGCCCAATGCGCGCCGCCGTCAGTTGGCGCAGGCGCGTCCACAGGTCGCCGATTTGCGGAACGTCGGTCATGACTTCCTTTTTTTGGCGCATGATCTTATCCGAAAACCGGTTCCCGCTTTTCGGGATCATGCGCCCGGCAACAATGCGCGGAAACGGTCCGGCAATTCGCCCGGCCGAATACGGTTGGCCTTGTCCATCAGGCCCTGGCGCGTGAGCCAAACCTCGAATTCCGGCGCCGGCCTGCGGCCATAGAGATCGCGCATGGCGAGCGCGTCGTGGAACGAGGTGCTCTGATAGCCGAGCATGATGTCGTCGGCGCCCGGCACGCCCATGACGAAATTGACGCCGGCCGAAACCAAGAGCGCGAGCAGCGCGTCCATGTCGTCCTGGTCGGCTTCGGCGTGATTGGTATAGCAGACGTCGACGCCCATCGGCACGCCCATCAGCTTGCCGCAGAAATGATCCTCAAGGCCCGCGCGGGTAATCTGCTTGCCGTCGAACAGATATTCCGGCCCGATAAAGCCGACCACACTGTTGACCAGCATCGGCTGGAACGCGCGCGCCACCGCATAGGCGCGCGCCTCCAGCGTCTGCTGGTCGACGCCGTGATGCGCATCGGCCGAGAGCGCGCTGCCTTGCCCGGTCTCGAAGTACATGACGTTGTCGCCGATGCTGCCGCGCTTGAGCGAAAGCGCGGCTGCGCGCGCCTCCTGGAGCAGCGCCAGATCGACGCCGAAGCTTTTGTTGGCGGCTTGCGTGCCGGCGATCGACTGGAACACCAGGTCGACCGGGGAGCCCTTGCCGATCAGGTCGAGCGTGGTGGTGACATGCGCCAGCACGCAAGATTGCGTCGGGATGTCGAGCTTCAGCCTGATCTCATCGAGCATGCAGAGCAGCGCGTGCGCGCGATCCGGACTGTCGGTGGCCGGATTGATGCCGATGACGGCATCGCCCGAGCCGAGCAGCAGGCCGTCGAGGATGCTGGCGGCGATGCCGCGCGCGTCGTCGGTCGGATGGTTGGGTTGCAGGCGCACCGACAGGCGGCCGGGCAGGCCGACGGTGTCGCGGAACCGGGTCACCACCGCGCACTTCGCCGCCACGATCATCAAGTCTTGCAGGCGGCTGATCTTGCTCACGGCCGCCGCTATTTCCGGCGTGACGCCGGGTGAAAGCCGCGTGAGCGTGTCGATGGTGGCCTCGTCCGACAGCAGCCAGTCGCGAAAAGCCCCAACGGTGAGATGCGCGACCGGCCCGAAGGCCGCCTTGTCGTGGCTGTCGACGATCAGCCGCGTCACCTCGTCGCTCTCGTAAGGAACCACAGCCTCGTTCAGGAAGGTGGTGAGCGGCAGGTCCGCCAAGGCGTATTGCGCGGCGACGCGCTGTTCGCCGCTTTCGGCGGCAAGACCGGCGAGCCGGTCGCCGCTGCGCAACGGCGTGGCCTTGGCCAGCAGCGTCTTGAGATCGGCGAACGTGTAGCGTTGTGCTCCGATGGTCGCTGCGTACATCGCGGGCCCCAAAGGTCGGGATTCGGAGCCGATCTTAGCTTAAAATACAATCACCCCGCACAGGTTTTGGCCCGCCTCGAGGTCGGCATAGCCCTGATTGACCTCGTCCAGGCTATATGTGCGCGTGATCAGCTCCTTGAGCTTGATCTCGCCGCGCCGGTAGAGCGCGAGCAAATCCGGGATTTGCAGGCGCGGGCTCTGGAAACCATAGACCGCGCCCATGATCGCCTTCTGGGTGACGAACAGCTCCAGCGGCGGGATCTTGATCTCGGTCACGGTGTCGGGCGTGAGCGCGGTCACCACCACATTGCCGGCCTTGGCGGTGGCGCGGAACGCCGGCAGCAGCGTCGCCGGCGGATCGATGCAGACGAAGCTGTGCGAAACGCCGACGCCGTCGGTCAATGCCAGCACCGCCTTGGTCAGCGCCTCGCCGGTGGCGTTGACGCCGTGCGTGGCGCCGAACTGCTTGGCCCAGTCGAGCTTGGCCGGCACGATGTCGGCGGCGATGATGGTCGTGGCGCCGGCGAGCTTTGCTCCTTGCACCACGTTCATGCCGTCGCCGCCACAGCCCACCACCAGCACGCTGTCGCCGGGCTTGACCTTAGCGCGGTTGCGCGCCGCGCCAACGCCGGCCGGCACGCCGCAGGCCACCAGGCTGGCGAGGTCGAGCGGTATGTCCTTGTCGATCGCCAGCACGGAAGCCTGATCGACCACCGTGCGCTCGGCAAAGCCGCCGATCATGCAGAAGGCGCCGACGTCCTTGCCGTCGCGGTCGTGCCGGCGACAGGTGCCGTCGAGCTGCGGCCCCTGTGTGATGCGCGGGCCTTCGGCGCACAGATGATGCAGGCCCTGCGCGCACCAGCGGCAGCGGCCGCAGCCGGGGATGAAGGTCAACACGACGTGGTCGCCGACCGCGATGCCTTTCACGTCGGCGCCTATGGCCTCGACCACGCCGGCGGCCTCATGGCCGAGCACCATCGGCTGCATCGCCACCCGGCGCTCGCCGCGCATGACGTGCAGGTCGGTGCGGCACAGCCCGACGGCGGCAACCTTGACCAGCAGTTCGGACGGCTTCGGTGCATCGAGACCGATTGTCTCGACCGCAAGCGGCGCTCCCACTCCGCGAAAGACGGCGGCGCGCGTCATCATGGCGCGGCCTTGGCCGGCGTTGGGTCGACCGCCAGCACCTGCATGATCGCGTCATGGGCCTGTTTTCTATGGGTTTCATCGGCGCCGGTGAGCCGCGTCTCGTAGGCGATGCGCGCCGGCCGGTGGAACACCAGCACGCGGTCGCCGATCTCCATCGCCTCGCCGAGCTGATGGGTAATGAACACGGCGGTCTTGTTGCTTTGGCGCACCAGCCGCACGAATTCGGCGCGCAGGTCCCGCGCGGTCATCTCGTCGAGCGCCGAGAACGGCTCGTCGCACAGCAAAATTTCCGGGTCGACCGCGAAGGTGCGCGCGATCGACACGCGCTGGCGCATGCCGCCCGACAGCGCGTGCGGATAGTCGTTCTCGTGGCCGGCGAGGCCCAGCCGCGTCATCCATTGTCGTGCGGTCGCCTCCGCCTGTTTGGGATCGGTATCGAGGATTTGCAGGCCGAGCATCACATTGTCGAGCGCGGTGCGCCACGGCATCAGCCGGTCGCCCTGGAACACGATGCCGATCTTGCCGCGGAAGAATTCGAACTCGCGAAACGGGTCGTGGCCGACCACACGCGCCTCGCCGGAGCTCGCCTCGGTCAGCCCGGCGACGATGTTGAACATGGTCGACTTGCCGCAGCCGGTCTTGCCCAATACGGCGACGATCTCGCCTTTGGCGATCTCGAACGACAGCTTGTCGACCGCGACGAAATCGCCGCGCCCGTCCGGGCGCTGGAACGCCTTGCTCACGTCCTTGAAGCGGATGACGGGCTCAATCATAATTCACATCGCCCGCTCGGACACCGCGCGATAGCGCAGCGCCCATGCCTCGATGGCGTTGATGGTCTGCTGCACCACCAGCACGAACAGCACAAGTTGCAGCGTCCAGGCCATGGCGCCGGCCATGTCGAACAACTGCTGTTGGCGCAATAGCTGATAGCCGACGCCGCCGGTAGCGCCGACCAGCTCGGCCACCACCACCACGCGCGCGGCGTTGCCGAGGTTGACTTTCCACGCCGTCAGAATGCCCGGCACGATGGTCGGCACGATCAGGAAGCGGAACAGCGTCCATTTGCGCGGCCGGAACGACATGGTCATCTCGAACAGGTCCTTCGACATCGAGCGGAAGGCGTCGAGGATCTGAAAGGTAAAAGCCGGCAGCGTGGTCATCACCATGATGAACAGCACGCGGAACTCGATGCCGTGGAACCAGATGATGGCGAACACCACCCAGGACAGCGCCGGAATGCCCTGGAAAAACGTCAGCACCGGCGCGATGAAATTTTCCGCCGTTTTCGACTGGCCGATGATCATCGCCAGGATGCCGCCGAGGATGAAGGCGCCGAACAGTCCGCCGAAGATGCGCCAGGCGGTCAGCAGCACGTCGAACAGCAGCGAGCCGGTGGTCAGCACCTCGATGGTGCGCGCGACGATCTCCGGCACCGGCGGAAACAAGAAGGGCGGGAAGATCATCGACATGATCTGCCAGATTGCCGCCAGCACGATCATGCCGGCGGTGGCCTGGAGAGCGCGAACGGTGCGCGAGTTGGTCATTTCATCGGCTTCATGTAGATCGTGTCGCTCGACGGCAGCGCCTTGAAATAGCCGACGTCGACGCCGGCCTTGTAGACCGCCTCGATCTGCTTGGCGATTTCGCCGGCCGCCACCACGCTCATGCCGAGCCGGTCGTTCGATCGGATCAGCGACACCAGCGCATCGCGGTCCGCCGGCGTCGACTTCGGCGCCATCAGCTCGGCCGCCTTTTCAGGATTCTTGGCGATGAACTCGCCGGCCTCCTTGTAGGTGGCGTAGAGCTTGGGGATCAGCGCCTGGTTCTGCGCGATCCAGTCATCATGCGCGGCAAGGCCGAGATAGGGAATGCGCTCGCCGCCGGCGAATTTGCTCCAGGTCTTGGCGACGTCGGTGTCGAGCATGCGGATCTCCGGCTTCTTGGCCTTCAGCAGCGTGTAGGCCGGCTCCCACAATTGGATGGCGTCGGCGCGGTCGGCCAGCGCATAGCCGACCAGGCCGGGCGGCGCGGTGTTGACCACCTGGATTTTCGATTTGTCGACACCGAGCTGCTTGGCGAAGAACTCGAACATCACGAAATTGGTGGTCGAGCCGGCGGCGGCGAGCTGTTTGCCTTCCAGGTCCTTGACCGACTTGATCTCGGGCCGCGAGGTGACGACGGTGCCCCAATAGTCGAACAGGTTGAACAGGTACTTCACCTTGACGCCGCGCTGGTCGGCGAGGCCGACGGTGAGCAGCGCGGCGCTGCCGCCGACCTTGAACTCGCCGGAGTTGAATTGCGTGGTGTAGGCATCCGGCGGCCGCTCGACGAATTCGATGTCGAGGCCGTGCTTGGCATCTAACTTCTCCGCCTTGATGATCGGCGGCATGAAAGCGCCAAGCGAGGGGAAGCCGAACACCACGATGGTGATTTTCGACGGCGCTTGCGCGGCGGCGGGCACCGGCATCAGCGCCGTGGCGGCGAATGCGCCCGCGATCAGGACTGCGCGCACGAGTGCGGAAAACTTTGTCATCGAATCCTCCCGAAGCTTGATCGACGTATCGTTTCTTATTGCGGTACCGGCGCCGCGGTCTCGCGCCGCAGCGACTTGAAGAACAGCCCGATCAGGTGCTTGGCGACGCCTTTCAGGATACGCTGCCCGACGCCGGCGACCAGCCCGCCGATCTCGCCCTCGCCACTATAGCGCATGAGCGTACCGCTGGGCTGTTGTTCGAGCGAAAAGGTCGCGGCGCCGCTGCCCTGGCCGAGCGTACCGGATACCGATACGGCGACCTTGCATTGCCCCGGCGGCTGTTTGTCGGAGAGCGAAATCTCGCCCTCGAAGCTGCCGCCGACCGAAGCTACTTTCAGGTTGAGGATCAATTTAAAGCGGTCGTCGCCCTGCGGGATCATCTCCTTGCAGCCCGGGATGCATTTCACCAGCACGGCGGGATCGTTGAGCGCGCGCCACAGCGTCTCGATGCCGACTTCGAAAATTTCCTCGCCGCCGATATCGAGCTTCATTGGGCGCTCATGAAATCTTGAACAGCTTTTGCGCCAAGCCGCCATTGATCGATGCGATCTGCGCGGGTGAAAGCCCGGCCTCGGCCACGATCTTCATCGGTTCGAGATCGCCGATCGGGAACGGCATGTCGGAGCCCATCATCAGCCGCTCGGTGCCCATCATCTCGACGACGAATTTCAGCACGCGGGCGTCGTGCAAAATGGTGTCGGTGTAGATCGAGGCCAGCGCGGCGACCGGGTCGCCGACGCCGGGCGTAATGGCGGCGTTGCGCTTGAGCCGTCCGAGCACGAAGGGCAAAGCGGCGGCGCCCATCGGCGCGAAGAACTTGGCGTTTTTGTATTTCGCCACGTGGCCGGCCGAAATGAGGCGGGCGACCGCGATCACCGCGTCGGTGATGCGGCCGAGCCCGTTGGCCAGGCCGAAGTCGTTCACCCGTTTGTCGCCGGCATCGAAGCTCGGATGGATGTGCACCAGTGCGCCGGTCTCGTCGGCCGCCGCCCAGAACGGGTCGAGATCGGCGGCATCGAGCGTCGAGCCGACCCCGCGCGGCAGCGTGCCGATCATGGCGCCGGCAAAGCCCGCCTCGATGGCATCCTTGAGCACCGCGCCCGCGCGCGCGCCATCGCCGAGCGGCACGGTCGCGAGCGGCACGAAATGCGGCTCGGCCTTCGCCGCCGCCAGCAGGCAATCGTTGGTGAGGCGGGCCCAGGCCTCGCCCTCGGCGCCCGCCAGCTCGTAGCCGAACATATCGACCCAGCCGCCGACCACCTGTTTGTCGATGCCATTTTTCGTAAGCCATGCCAGCCGCGCCGGAATGTCGGACAAAGGCTTCGACACCGGCCGCGTCGGCTTGCCGCCGGAAAATGCCAAAGCCAGGCTGCCGGCTTCCTCGATCTGCCGCACATTGGGAAAGCGCGCGGCGT
This sequence comes from Hyphomicrobiales bacterium, assembly GCA_016201085.1. GTDB lineage: Bacteria > Pseudomonadota > Alphaproteobacteria > Rhizobiales > Xanthobacteraceae > Pseudolabrys. Next base: position 7,531 of record JACQDO010000256.1, read on the forward strand.
CCTTGCGGATCGCGGCCAGCAGCTCGGGCGGCACCAGATGGGCGTGGCAATCGACGATCATTCTTTCTTCTCCTGCGCCGCGGCGATCAGATCACCCAGCACGGCGACCTTGATCGGCAGCGTGTTGATGGAAATGCCGAGCGGCCGCAGCGCGTCGTTGATGGCATTGGCGATGCCGGCCGGCGCGCCCAGATAGCCGGATTCGCCGGAGCCCTTCTGCCCGAGCACGGTGTGCGGCGACGGCGTGCAGTGATGGACGATCTCGACCGCCGGCACCTCGTGCGAGGACGGCAGCAGATAGTCCATGAAGTTCTGCGCCATCAGCTGGCCTTCGCCGTCATAGGCGAATTCCTCGTACAGCGCCGCGCCGATGCCGTGCGCGATGCCGCCCATGGTCATGCCGCGCACGATCTTGGGATTGATCACGGTGCCGCAGTCGTGCCCGACGCGGTATTTCACGATCTGCGGCCGGCCGAGCGCGGGATCGATGCTGATGAGGATCATGTGGAACTCGAACGAGGTGCAGGGATACATCTGCACGCGCCCGCTCGCGTCCGGCAGCTTGCCGCCGGTCGGCACCTGCATGACATGGCTGACCGAGAGCCCCGGCTCCATGTCGGCCGGCATGCGGTGGAAATTGCGATAGGCGATCTGTACCAGGTCGGCCCAGGCGCGCCGCTTCTCGGGCGCGTTGCGGTCGTAGACCTCGCCGCGCTCATAGACCGCGCGCTCGGGCGCTATGCCCAGGTCGTGCGCGCCGATCGCGATGAGCTTGGCCTTGAGCTTGTTGGCGGCGTGGAAGGCCGCGCCCCCGAGCATGATCGCCATGCGGCTGCCGACCGGCGTGCCGCTCGGCAATGAATTGAGCGAATCCGGCCGCGTCACGCGGATCAATTCAGGATCGAGCTGCAACACCTCGCCGATCACGGTGCCGACCAGCGTCTCGTGCCCCTGCCCGGACGAGGTGGTGTGCATGGTGGCGGTGATCGAGCCGATGCCGTCGACCGTGATGCGGCAGGAATCCATGAAGGTGGTGGTGGTGATCTTGGGGTTGAGCAGCGCCTCGAACATGGCGTTGCCGCCGCTGGGCTCCAGGCAGGCGGCGATGCCGATGCCGGCGAGCTTGCCTTGCGCCCGCAGCGCGTCGCGCTCGCGCTTCAAGTCCTCGTAGCTGGTGTGCTTGAGCACCTTGTCGATGACGGTGTGGTAGTCGCCGCTGTCGTAAGTGGTGCCGCTCGGGATGGTGTAGGGGAAATCCTCGTGCCGGATCATGTTGCGCCGGCGGATCTCGATCGGGTCGAGGCCGAGCACCTCGGCGACCTCGTCGACGGTGCGCTCGATCGCCACGTTGGTCGGCGCCTGGCCGAAGCCGCGCACCGCCTCCTGCGTGGTCTTGTTGGTGACCACGGCCATGGCGCGGTACTGCACGCTTTTAATCTTGTAGGGGCCGACGATGGCGCCGATCGGCTTGCCGAGCTGGAACGGCGAGCGACCGGCATAGGCGCCGACATTCTCCAGCGCGCGCAGCTTCATCGACTTGACGATGCCCTGGTCGTCGAACGCCACCTCGACGTCGAACAGCCGTTCCGGCCCATGCGCGTCGCCGCCGCGCATGTTCTCCAGCCGATCCTCGATCAGCCGCACCGGGAAGCCGAGCCGGCGCGAGAGATAGCCGACCAGCACGGTGTGCTTGATGCCGCGCTTGACGCCGTAGCTGCCGCCGACGTCGACGTCGTAATGCACGCGCACCGACGAGGCCGGCAGTTTCAATGCAATGCCGATCTGATCGCTGTAACGTGGCATCTGGATCGAGGCATAGACGTCGAGCATGTCGCGCCAGGGATCCCAGCTTGCGACGACGCCGAAGGTCTCGATCGGCACGGTCGACGAGCGGCCCCATTTCACCCGCAGCGACAATTTGCGCGGGGCGGCGGCGAAATCCCGGTCGACCTCGCCCCAGGTGAAGGTTTTGTCGAGCAGCACGTTGCTGCCATGCGCCTCATGTACCAGCGGGCTGGATTTTTCCAGCGCCTGCTCGGCGTCGAGCACGAACGGCAGCTTTTCGTAAACGACCTTGACCTTTTCGGCGGCGTCCTCGGCGAGCGCGCGGCTGTCGGCGACCACGGCGGCGACCCATTCGCCGGCATAGCGTGCGACCTCATGCGCCAGCGGCCGGCGCGGCACATTCGGCGTCTCCAGCCCGGTCATCAGCGGCAGCGTGGCGGCCGCGAGCTCGGCGCCGTCGAGCACATAATGCACGCCCGGCATGGCCAAGGCGGCGCTCTTGTCGATGCTCTTGATCCGCGCGGCCGGGTAGGGGCAGGTCAGCAGCGCGACGTGCTTGGTGTTGGGCAGGCCGATATCGGCGACGTAGCGGCCCTTGCCGACCACGAAACGGCGGTCTTCGCGCACGCGGCGGTCGGTGGAGACGTAGCGGTGCCCGGGCTCGCTCATGGGCGGGCGTCCTTCGGCCGGTTGGCGCCGCGCAGGCGCTCGGCCGCGAGTGCGATCGCTTCGACGATCTGCGCATAGCCGGTGCAGCGGCAGATATTGCCGGAGATCGCCTCGACGATCTGCTCGCGCGTCGGGTTCGGATTGTCGGCGAGCAGCGCGTGCGCGGTCAGGATCATGGCCGGCGTGCAGAAGCCGCATTGCATGCCGTGCGTCTCGCAGAAGGCGTCTTGTACGGGCGACAGCTCGCCGGGGCCGGGCGTGACGCCTTCGATGGTCGTGATGGCGGAGCCCTGCGCCTGCACCGCGAACATCAGGCAGGAGCGCACGGCGACGCCGTCGAACAGCACGGTGCAGGCGCCGCACACGCCGTGTTCGCAGCCGGCATGCGCGCCGGTCAGTCCCAGCGTGTCGCGCAGGCAATCGAGCAGCGTGGTGCGCGGCTCGACCTCGATCTCGCGCTTGCTGCCGTTGATGTCGAGTTCAATGCGCATGCGGTTTTCCTTGCGCAGCGTTTCGCGCATCGGCGAGCGCGCGCGCCGCGAGATCGACCGCGACGCGGCGGCGATAGTCGGCGGAGGCGTGCAGGTCTTCGAGCGTCTCGACGTCGGCGAGTGCCGCGCGCAGCGCGTCGCGCACGGTCTTTTCGTCGAGCGCCGTGCCGCTCAATTGCGCTTCGGCGCTGTCCAGCCGCAGCGGGAAATCAGTCGCGGCGCCGACACCGATGGCGATGCGCTTGGCCTTGCCGTCGTCGCCGAGCTCGACCTGGGCCGCCGCCGACACGAAGGCGAAATCGGAGCGCCGCGCATTCACCTCGTGGAAGCCGACGCCGACTTTGCCGCGCCAAATGGGAAAGCGCACGCCGCTCAGCACCGCGCCGGCCGGCAGGGTGGTGATCATCGGCCCGATGTAGAATTCGCGCGCCGGGATCTCGCCGCTCTCGCCATCGGCGCGATACTCGATGACGGCATCGAGCGTGATGGCGCACAGCACCAGCTCGGCGGCCGGATCGGCATTGGCGAGCGAGCCGCCCACGGTGCCGCGCGCGCGGGTGGCGGCGTGGCCGATGTTGGGAATGGCGCGCGCCAGCAGCGGCGCGCTCTTGGCGATCAGCGCATCGCGCTCGGCGACACATTGCCGCGCGGTGGCGCCGATCTTCACGTCGTCGCCTTCGGTGCGGATATACGAGAGCGCCGCGATCCGATTGATATCGATCAGGCGCGTCGGCCGCGCCAGCCGCATCGCCATCATCGCCACCAGCGTCTGCCCACCGGCGACGACGCGTGCGCTCTCGTCGGCCGCCAGCAGCGCGCAGGCTTCGTCGATGTCGGCGGGACGGGAATACTCGAACGGCGCTGCTTTCATGGGCGTTACGGTTAAAGTCTCCGGGGCCCGGCTGCAACCCTCAAAAACCGTGGGCCACGCGCGCGGCCCGGATCGTAGGCTAATCGCAGCGCACCGTCATGCCGCCGTCGACCACGATCTCGGTGCCGGTGATGAAGCGCGCCTCGTCGGAGGCCAGGAACAGCGCGGCATTGGCGGTGTCGCGGCCGTCGCCCATGAAGCCCTGCGGAATGCGCGCCACCCGCGCCTTGAGCAGCGCCGCCACGTCGCCGCCGGCGCGCTGCTTGGCCAGGCGGGCCTCCACCATCGGCGTGTGCAATTGCCCGGGCACCACCGTGTTCACGCGGATGCCCTTGGCCGCGTATTGCACGGCCACCACGCGCGAGAGCTGGATGACGCCGGCCTTGGTGGCGGCGTAGCCGACTTGCGCCGCGCCGGTCCAGCGCAGGCCGGAGGTCGAGGCGGTGTTGACGATTGCACCAGCGCCCTGTTTTTCCATCACCGGCAGCACGTGCTTGCAGGTGAGGAATACGCTTTTCAAGTTGAAGTCGACCTGCGCGTCCCACACTTCCTCGCTCATCTCCACCGGCCCGCCGGCGGCCGAGCCGCCGACATTGTTGACCAGCACGTCGATGCGGCCGAAGCGTTTGAGGCACGCCGCCACCATGGCGGCGACCGACTGGCTGTCTGTGACGTCGCATTGCTGCACGGCGATCTCGCCGCCGACGGCCTTCACGCGCTCCACCGTCTCGGCGGTGCTGGCGAGATCGCGATCGACCGCGAAAATTTTGGCGCCTTCCTCGGCGAAGCGCACGCAGGTGGCGCGGCCGTTGCCCCAGCCCGGCCCGACGCAGCCGGCGCCGGTGACGATGGCGATCTTGTTTTGCAGGCGCCCACTCATGAGGGGGCTCCGTGCAGCTTGCGTGCCGGCGCGAAGCGATAGAAGCGCTGCGGATTGTCGACCAAGAGCGCCTGCCGCGCCGCTTCGCTCGGCGCGATCTCGGCCAGGCAATCCACCAGCAGGCCGTCGTCGGGCACGTGGGTGTGGTTGGGATGCGGCCAGTCGGTGCCCCACACCACGCGGTCGCCGAATTCGGCCACCAGTTTGCGCGCGAACGGAATGGCGTCGGCATAAGGCGGGCCTTGCCGGGTGATACGGTCGGCTCCGCTCACCTTGATCCAGACGTTCTTATTCGCCATCAGCGCCAGCAGGTCGCGAAACGCCGGCTGCTCCAGCCCGAGCGAGGCATCGAGACGGCCCATGTGGTCGATCACCACCGGGCAGGCGGCGCGCTTGAGTGCCGGCGTCATGTCGCCGATCAGGTTCGCCTCCATGTGGATCTGCAGATGCCAGCCGATATCGGCCAGCCGCTGGCCCAAGGCGATTGCCGCGTCGATCGGCGCGCCCTTGGAAAGATGCCGCATGTAATGGAAGCGCGCGCCGCAAAGGCCGGCGGCATCCAGCCGCTTCAGTTCGGCGTCGCTGACGTTGGTCGGCACCAGCGCGATGCCCTTGTAGGCCTGGCCGGTGGCGGCGATGGCGTCCGCGGTGACGGAGATGTCGGTGCCGTGGCAATTGGGCTGCACGATCACGCAATGCTCGATGCCGAGCCGGGCATGCAGCTTGAACAGCATCTCCTTGGTCGCGTCCGACGGCGTGTAGCTGCGCCCGTCGGCGAAGGGAAAGCGCGCGCGCGGCCCGAACACATGCACATGCGCGTCGCAGGCGCCGCGCGGCAGTTTCAGTTTCGGCTTGCTCGGCGTCGCCATCCAGTAGGGCGCGGCGGCGGGCGTGTCGGCGGTGTGCTGCATCATCCCTCCTGCGGCCGCGCGGTCGCGTTGAACGCCGGCTCGCGCTTGGCAAAAGCATCGAGCCAGGCCACCAGTTTGGGAAATTGCGCTCGCCAGTTGACCGCTTGGCGCCAGTCGAGATAGCCGAGCGCGCAAGAGAGGCCGATGGCGACGATGTCGGTCTTGCTCGCCTCGGGCGGCGCTGCTTCGAAAGCGGCCAGCGCGCGCATTATTTTGCCGCGCTGATGCATGAGCCAGCGCTCGGATTGCTGGCCGGGCTCGCGGAAGCGGTCCTCATAGACCACCAGGATCGCCGCCTCGGTGATGCCGTCGGCCAGCCGCGCCAATGTGAGCGTCTTGATGCGGGCAAGCCCGCCGGCCGGCAGCAATTTGCCGCCGCCGGCGAGCTGATCGAGATATTCCATGATCACGCCGCTGTCGTAGATCGGCGTGCCGTCGGCCAAGAGCAGGCAGGGCATCTTGCCGAGCGGGTTCTGCCGGCGCAGCGTATCGGACTCATCGCGCGGATCGGCCGGCACCAGCGCGATGCGGTCCATCCGGCCCAGTACCTCGGCGGCCATGCGCACCTTGCGGCCGAACGGCGAGGTCAGGGTCGAACGCAGCACGAGCTGTTCGGGAGCGGGCATGGCGGGCCTTTACACAAAGCGGTAACAAGGAGCGAGCGCAATAGAACGCGGGCGGAGACGTAACGCAATGGTCCTACGCATCCTGGTGCTGGAGGGCGACGGCATCGGTCCGGAAATCACGGCGGCGACGCTTGCCGTGCTGCAAGCCGCCGCCGCCAAGTTCGGCCTGGCGCTCGCCTTCGAGCGCGCCGTCATCGGCTGGGCGGCGCACAAAGCCACCGGCGCCACCTTTTCCGACGAGGTCGAAGCCAAGGCCAAGGCGGCCGACGGCGTGCTGCTCGGGCCGGTTTCGCACAACGAGTACCCGCCGCTGGCGCAAGGCGGCCGCAATCCGTCCGGCGAATTGCGCAAGCGGCTCGACCTCTACGCCAATATCCGCCCGGCGCGCTCGCGCGCCGGCTTTCCGCCGCGCTGCGGTTTTCCGGTCGATCTGGTGATCGTACGCGAGAACACCGAGGGCTTCTACGCCGACCGCTCCATGCATCTCGGCCCCGGCGAGCTGATGCCGACGCCCGACCTGGCGCTGGCCATTCGCAAGATCACGCGCGCCGGCTCGACCCGCATCGCGGAATCGGCCTTCAAGCTGGCGATGCGGCGACGCAAGAAAGTGACCTGCGTGCACAAAGCCAATGTGCTGCGCGTGTCGGACGGGCTTTATCTGGAATGCACGCGCGCGGTGGCGGCGCGCTACCCGGCGGTCGCATACGAGGAGCGCATCATCGACGCCATGGCGGCGCTGTTGGTGCGCGACGCCAGCCAGTTCGACGTCGTCGTCACCACCAATATGTATGGAGATATCCTGTCCGACGAGGCTTCCGAGATTTCCGGCAGCCTCGGGCTTGCCGCTTCGCTCAATGCCGGCGCCGAGCACGCGGTGGCGCAGGCCCAGCACGGCTCGGCACCCGACATCGCCGGCAAGAATATCGCCAATCCGTCTTCGCTGATCGGCTCGGCGGCGATGCTGCTGGCCTGGCTGGGCGAGCGGCGCAAAGACGACAAGCTCACGCGCGCCGCGAGCGCGATCGAGGCCGCGCTCGACCGCGTCATCGCGCAGCCCTCTGGCCGCACAGCCGATATGGGCGGCACGCTCGGCACCGACGCGTTCGGGGCCAAGGTGGCGGGGGCGATTTAGTCAATCCGGGACGCCGCGCAGCACGCGGTCCCGTTGGCGACGCTCACTTCAATAAGTCGTTCTTAAAAAACACACCGATGCAGCCCATCAGAGCGAAGCCGATCCCAAGGCCGAGCCAGATCAGGTTGAATTTCTGCCAGACGATGGCTTGCCCCGAAAGTGCCATGCCCAGCCATTCGCCGCCTGCGACCGGCACCATGGCCATGATCGGAATGACCGGCACAAAAATCCTTCGCCAGCCGGACAAGGAGAACGCCAGCGCGGGCATCAGAAAGAGCGGCAGGACGAGAACGGCCGAGGCCACGAAGACCCGCAAGTTGAGAACATCGAAAATGCCGGTATAGGCGCGGATCAGGCTCCAGGCGATCGCCGCCAAACAAGCGGATATGAGTGCGACGCCGAACAGGCTCGCCGAGACACCCGCCTCGGACGATCCGTGGTTGGCCGGCAAGTTCTGCCCCGTTTTGTTTGTCATCCAGGTCCTTTCGCATTCCGGTGCGTCGAGCGGTTAATTGACGCCAAAGCGTGCGAACTCCTCGACGATATTCGTCTGCATCGCTTTGGCCGCTGCGAGGTCGGCATTGCCGCCGGCGGCGTCGCCTTTCTTCTGTTTGGCGAGACCGCGACCGTAAAGCGCCTCTGCGAGCTTTGGGTTCAGCTTGAACGCGGCGTCATAGTCAGTGATCGCGCGGTCGAACTGTCCAAGTTTCAGATAAGTGAAACCACGGTTTTTCAACGCATCGTCGTCACTTGGCCGTATTCGCAGCGCCCCATCGCAGTCGGCCAGCGCGTCCTGCGCCTGACCCAATTTGGACCGGGCCTCACAGCGGTTGTTGAGTGCGTCGGCGTGGTTTGGATCGAGACGGATCGCCTGTGACCAGTCATCGGCGGCGTGGCTCCAATCCGCACGGTCAAACTGGTTCTTACGCGATATATAGCCAACACCGCGATTGACATAAGCGTTAGTGTAACTCGGATTGAGCTTAATCACTTGGTCGTAGTCTTGGATCGCACGGTCGTATTGCTTCTTTGCATCGTTAGCGATGCCGCGATTGAAAAAAGCGTTGGCGAA
>JACQDO010000257.1 GCA_016201085.1 Hyphomicrobiales bacterium
CGCCGGTCATGGCGACGTCGCGACGCACCGGGATGCCGGTCATGACCGAAACGATGGCGGTGACCATGGCGACGCCGGCCGACGGTCCATCCTTCGGCGTCGCACCTTCCGGCACGTGCACGTGGATGTCGCGCTTGTCGAACAACGGCGGCTCGATGCCGAAGGCAACCGCGCGCGAGCGGACATAAGATGCCGCCGCCGAGATCGACTCCTTCATCACGTCGCGCAAGTTGCCGGTCACGGTCATCTTGCCCTTGCCCGGCATCATCACGCCTTCGATGGTGAGCAGCTCGCCGCCCACGTCGGTCCAGGCCAGCCCGGTCACCATGCCGATCAGATCCTCGGCCTCGATCTCGCCGTAGCGATATTTCGGCACGCCGAGATAGTCGCCGACGGTCGCCGCGGTGACCGCGATGCTCTTCTTCTTCGATGTCATCAGCTCCTTCACCGCCTTGCGGATCAGGGTCGAGAGTTCGCGCTCGAGATTGCGCACCCCCGCCTCCCGCGTATAGCGGCGGATCATCAGCAGCAGCGCCTCGTCGTCGATCGACCACTCACTCGAAGCGAGGCCGTGCTTGGCGATCGCGTGCGGGATCAGGTGCTTGCGCGCGATCTCGACCTTCTCGTCCTCGGTGTAGCCGGCGATGCGGATGATCTCCATGCGGTCCATCAGCGGCGGCGGAATATTGAGCGTGTTCGCCGTGGTGATGAACATCACGCTGGATAGATCGTAGTCGACCTCCAGGTAGTGGTCGTTGAAGGTGTGGTTCTGCTCGGGATCGAGCACCTCGAGCAGAGCCGAGGACGGATCGCCGCGGAAATCGGCGCCCATCTTGTCGACTTCGTCCAACAGGAACAGCGGGTTCGAGGTCTTGGCCTTGCGCATCGACTGGATGACCTTGCCGGGCATCGAGCCGATGTAAGTGCGCCGGTGGCCGCGGATTTCGGCCTCGTCGCGCACGCCGCCGAGCGACACGCGCACGAACTCGCGGCCGGTCGCTTTCGCGATCGACTTGCCGAGCGAGGTCTTGCCGACGCCGGGAGGTCCGACCAGGCACAAGATCGGCCCGGTCAGCTTGTTGGCGCGCTGCTGCACGGCGAGATACTCGACGATGCGCTCCTTGACCTTCTCCAGGCCATAGTGATCGTCGTTGAGGATCTTCTCCGCCGCCGGCAGGTCCTTCTTGACCTTGCTCTTCTTGTTCCACGGGATCGACAGCAGCCAGTCGAGATAATTGCGCACGACGGTGGCTTCCGCCGACATCGGCGACATCTGGCGCAGCTTCTTGAGCTCGTGCGTGGCCTTCTCGCGGGCTTCCTTCGAGAGCTTGGTTTTCTTGATCTTGTCTTCCAGCTCTTGCAGCTCGTCGCGACCTTCCTCGTCGCCGAGCTCCTTCTGGATCGCCTTCATCTGCTCATTGAGGTAGTACTCGCGCTGCGTCTTCTCCATCTGCCGCTTGACGCGGGTGCGGATGCGCTTTTCCACCTGCAGCACGGAGATCTCACTCTCCATCAGCCCGAGCACCTTCTCCAGGCGCTGGGTGACGAGCGGCGTCTCCAGGATTTCCTGCTTGTCGGGAATCTTGACGGCGAGATGCGAAGCCACCGTGTCGGCGAGCTTGGCGTAATCCTCGATCTGCTGGATCACGCCGACGACTTCCGGCGACACCTTCTTGTTGAGCTTCACATAATTTTCAAATTCGGTGACCACCGAGCGCGCCATGGCCTCCGCTTCCACGCTGTCGCCCATATCGTCGACCACCGCGCTGGCATCGGCTTCGTAGTAATCGCTACGGTCGGTGTATTTGAGGACCTTGGCGCGCGTGGCGCCTTCGACCAGCACCTTGACGGTGCCGTCGGGCAGCTTGAGCAGTTGCAGAACGCTGGCCAGCGTGCCGACCTCGAAAATGGCGTCGGTTGCCGGATCGTCGTCGGACGCGTTCTTCTGCGTGGCCAGCAGGATGAAGGTGTCGGAACGCATCACTTCTTCCAGCGCCTTGATCGACTTTTCACGGCCGACAAAGAGCGGAACGATCATGTGCGGGAACACCACGATGTCGCGCAGCGGCAAAACCGGATAGGCCCGCGTCTCGCCCGGTTGCAGCGTGGGCCGTGGCTTATTGGTCATTGGCCTGGTGTCCTTTTTGTTGTGCCCCTGTTCGTTGACCCGCGGCCGCGGCGTCGCCGGAACAGTGCCGATCAAGTTGAGCAAGGAGGCGTCGGGCGAGCGATTTGCCCGGCGCGGCTTGGAAGGGATAGGCCCCTCGCCCAGTCGAAAACTACGAACTTTCGTACGCCGGTTTTCTTCAGACGCTATACGTAGGATGACGCCTTAGGCTCTGCAAGTAACGCCCGTTTTTCCAGTTAAAACGGGACTCACAAGCATAGTAACCCAGCAAATCGGGCGAATCGGCGGTCTTAGCGCGGTATCCGGAACCCGACAGGCGGGACATGTCAGGCGCTGGCGCTGCCCTGCTCGGCCGTCCGGTCGCTGCGGTCGGCGTAGATGTAGAGCGGCCGGGCGGTTCCCTCGACGACTTCCTTGGAGATCACCACTTCCTCGACCCCTTCCAGGCTGGGCAGGTCGAACATGGTGTCGAGCAGGATGGTCTCCATGATGGAGCGCAGGCCGCGCGCGCCGGTCTTGCGTTCGATCGCCTTGCGGGCGATGGCGCCGAGCGCCTCTTCGGCCAGCGTGAGGTCGATCTGCTCCATCTCGAACAGCCGCTGGTACTGCTTGACCAGGGCGTTCTTCGGCTCGACCAGGATCTTCTTGAGCGAGGCCTCGTCGAGGTCCTCGAGCGTGGCGACCACCGGCAGGCGGCCGACGAATTCCGGGATCAGGCCGTATTTGAGCAGATCCTCAGGCTCGACCTCGCGGAAGATTTCGCCTTGCTTGCGATCTTCCGGCGCCAGCACCTTGGCGGAGAAGCCGATCGAGGTAGAGCGTCCGCGCGCGGAAATGATCTTCTCCAGGCCGGAGAAGGCGCCGCCGCAGACGAACAGAATGTTGGTCGTATCCACTTGCAGGAATTCCTGCTGCGGATGCTTGCGGCCGCCCTGCGGAGGCACCGAGGCGATGGTGCCTTCCATGATCTTCAACAGCGCCTGCTGCACGCCCTCGCCCGACACGTCGCGGGTGATCGACGGATTGTCGGACTTGCGCGAGATTTTATCGATCTCGTCGATGTAGACGATGCCGCGCTGCGCGCGCTCGACATTGTAGTCGGCCGACTGCAACAATTTGAGGATGATGTTCTCGACGTCCTCGCCGACGTAGCCGGCTTCGGTGAGCGTGGTGGCGTCCGCCATCGTGAACGGCACGTCGAGGATGCGCGCCAGCGTCTGCGCCAGCAGCGTCTTGCCCGAACCGGTCGGCCCGATCAGCAGGATGTTCGACTTCGCCAGCTCGACGTCGTTGTGCTTGGCTTGGTGGTTGAGACGTTTGTAGTGGTTATGGACGGCGACCGAGAGCACCTTCTTGGCGTGATCCTGGCCGATGACGTAGTCGTCGAGGACCTTGCGGATTTCCTTCGGGGTCGGAATGCCGTCGCGCGACTTGACCAGCGAGGATTTGTTTTCCTCGCGGATGATGTCCATGCACAGTTCGACGCATTCGTCGCAGATGAACACCGTCGGCCCGGCGATGAGCTTGCGCACTTCGTGCTGGCTCTTGCCGCAGAACGAGCAATACAAAGTGTTCTTGGAATCGCTACCGCCGACTTTGCTCATTCCATTCTCCGTCACTCTTGTCCGTACTCTACGTGATCGGCGCCGCGAGTAGTTCCGCTACCGAAACGCAACGAACGAAGCAAGTTTCGCGCCGGACTACCGGCACGGCGGCCTGTCATATCGGGCGGCCCGCCAACCCTACTGCCCCCACACCATAAGCGAAGCATGCTAACGACGTGATAATCAAGATTCTATTAACGATAATGCTTCGCACACATATCCAAACACCGGCCGCCCTGCCGTGCATCCCGCACCCGGTCTAGCCACGTTATGGAACCGCCGGAAGGCCAAAATCAGGCGGGTTTCGGCAGCATTTCCTCCGGACGCTTGGCGATAACCTGATCGACCAGGCCGAAGTCCCTGGCCGCTTCGGCTGTGAGAAAATAGTCACGCTCGAGGGCTTCCTCGATCTTCTTCAGCGACTGGCCGGTGTGCCTGACGTAGACCTCGTTGAGCCGCTTCTTCAGGTTCAGGATCTCCTGGGCGTGCAGCATGATGTCGGTGGCCTGACCCTGGAACCCGCCGGACGGCTGGTGCACCATGATGCGGGCATTGGGCAGGGCAAAACGCATGTCCTTGGCGCCGGCGGCGAGCAGCAGCGAGCCCATGGAGGCCGCCTGCCCGATGCACAGCGTCGACACCGGCGGGCGCACGAACTGCATGGTGTCGTAGATCGCCATGCCGGAGGTCACCACCCCGCCCGGCGAATTGATGTAAATGGACAGCTCTTTTTTCGGATTTTCCGCTTCCAGGAACAACAACTGCGCCACCACCAAGGAAGCCATGCCGTCCTCGATCGGACCGGTGATGAAGATGATGCGTTCCTTGAGGAGCCGCGAAAAAATATCGTAGGCGCGCTCGCCACGGTTGGTCTGCTCGACCACCATGGGAACGAGCTGCATATAGGTCTCGACGGGATCTTTCATTTCGGCTCCTTCACGCGAATCATGAGGCTAGATTAGCCGCAAGCCCGCGTCCGGCTGATTTATTTTCGAAGCGGTCCCGGCGCAAGGAGCGTCGGTCGTTCAGGTTACCGATTCGTCTTCCTTATAGAGTTCCTCGCGCGCGACCTTGTTCTCGGTCACGCTGGCGAGTTCGAGCAGGAAGTCGACCACCTTTTCCTCGAAGATCGGCGCACGCATGGCGCCGAGCGCCTGCGGGTTCTGCCGCAAGTAGTCGTATATCTTCTGCTCCTGACCGGGGAATTGGCGCACGCGCTCCATTACCGCGCGGTTCATCTCGTCGTCGGTCACGGTGATGGTGTTCTTCTCGCCGATCTCGGCGAGCACCAGGCCGAGCCGCACCCGGCGCTCGGCGATGGCGCGGTATTCGGCCTTGGCCTTTTCTTCGGTGGTGTTCTCGTCGGCGAAGGTCTTCTTCTCGTTCTCCATTTCGGAGAGCACCGATTTCCACACGCGATCGGCCTCTTCTTCCACCAGCGACGGCGGCGGTTCGAACTTATGCAGTTTGTCGAGCTCGTCGAGCAGGCCGCGCTTGAGCTTCTGGCGCGTCATCCCTTGATGTTCGCGCGCGATACGGTCCTTGACCGCATCGCGCAGCCTGGCCAGCGATTCCAGGCCGAGCGACTTGGCGAATTCATCGTCGACCGTGACCGTACCGGGCGCTTCGAGCGACTTGGCGGTGACCACGAACTCGGCATCCTTGCCGGCCAAAGTCTGCTGCCCGTAGTGCTCGGGGAATTTCACCTTCAGCGTGCGGGTTTCGCCGCTGCCGATGCCGATCAGTTGATCCTCGAAGCCGGGGATGAAGGTGTTCGACCCGATCAGCACGACGGCATCGTCGCCGGTGCCGCCCTCGAACGGCGTGCCGTCGATGGTTCCGGCATAGGAGATGGTGACGCGATCGTCCTTGGCGGCCTTCTCGCCCGCGGCCTTCGCCGTGTAGGGCTGGCCTTCTCGCCCGCGGCCTTCGCCGTGTAGGGCTTGCTCTGCTCGGCGATGCGGGCGATGCCCTCCTCGACTTCGGCGTCGGTGACCTCGGCCGTGAGCTTGGTGAGCTTGATGGTCTTGAAATCGGCCAGCGCGATCGGCGGCACGATCTCGACCGCCACCGTGTAATCGAGGTCGCTCTCGCCGGCGATCAGCTTCTCGACCGCGCCTTGCTCGGTCGGCAGCGTCACCTTCGGATCGGAGGCGAGCTTGAAGCCGCGCTCGCTGACGATCTGGTTGTTGGCGTCGCGCACCGTGGTCTCGATCACCTCCGCCATGGTCGAGCGGCCATAGAGCCGCTTGAGATGGGCGACCGGCACCTTGCCGGGACGGAAGCCGTTGATACGGACGCGATCCTTGATCTCGTCCAGGCGGGCGTTGACCTTGGCGTCGAGTTCGGCGGCCGGAACGACCACCTTGAATTCGCGCTTGAGACCTTCGGACAGCGTTTCGGTAACTTGCATTGCTCACACTTCGTTGTTGTCGCACTCGCGTCGCGTCGGTCTTGCTTCAGCCAACCGCGCAGGACGTGTCGGAATTAAACGTTCAACCCTCGGCGTGGTGCGGGCGGAGGGACTCGAACCCCCACGACTTTCGCCACTGGAACCTAAATCCAGCGCGTCTACCAATTCCGCCACGCCCGCGAAGGGCCATTTCTGGACGATCCTGGCGCCGCAATCCCGCCGGGCTTAACGCGCCGATGCCCGCCAAGGCAAGCCTTGCGGGCGCGGGCTTATATCACGCAAAATTCCCGCCGCACCATAAAAATAGGCCGTCTTTGAACCTACTCAAGGACGCGCGGCGCGGGCTTTGGCCAGTTCCTCGAACAGTCGCCGGTAGACAGCCGGCAGCGCGTCGGGCAGGTCTTCCGCGATCAGCCCGGGACCGAATTCGACTGCCGCCTCGCCATGCAGCCAGACGGCGGCACTGGCCGCCTCGAAGGCCGGCATGCCCTGCGCCAGCAGGCCGGCGATCATACCGGCCAGTACGTCGCCCGAGCCGGCGGTGGCCAGCGTAGGTGGCGCATTGTCGGCAATCGAGGCGCGGCCATCGGGAGCAGCCACTACGGTGTCGGCCCCCTTGAACAGAACGACGGCCCCGCTCGCGCGAGCCGCCATGCGGGCTTTCTCAAGTTTTGCATGAACTTTAGGATCGTTGTATATCGCATTAAATAATCTAGTAAATTCTCCATCGTGAGGCGTCAGGATAACGCCGTGGCCGCTGCGCTTCGCTATGCCCGCGAATAGCCGCGCCGGCATCTCGGCAAAGCTGGTCAGCGCGTCGGCATCGAGCACCAGCGCCGCCTCGCTGCCGAGCGCCGCCTGCACCTGGTCGCGCGTGGCCTGGCCGACGCCGCCCCCCGGCCCCAGCACCACCGCGTTGCGCCGCCGGTCGGCGAGGAATTCGGCCAGCTCGGCCGCCCCATCTACCGGGCGCACCATCGCCGCCAGGCTGGACGCGGCATTGACGCTGAGGGCCTCACGCGGGCTGGCGATGGTGACGAGACCCGCCCCTGCCCGTAGCGCACCACGCGCCGCCAGCCGCGCCGCGCCGGTGGTCGATACGCCGCCCGACACCACCACGGCATGACCGCGCGAATATTTATGGCCACCCGGCGCCGGCATTGGAAACAGGCGCCCCCACAGCCGCGGTCCATTGGCAAAGGTCGCGGGTCTGATCCGCTCCAGCACGCTTGCTGGAATGCCGATATCGGCCACCTCGACCGCGCCGCAATGCAGCCGGCCCGGCAGCAGCAAGTGTCCGACCTTGCGACGGAAAAACGTGACGGTATGTGTTGCCGTGACGGCCAGCCCCATTACGGCCCCGCTCGTCCCATTGACCCCGCTGGGCAGGTCGACGGCGATCAGCGGCACGCCGGCCGCGTTCATCGCCTTGATCATGGCGCGCGGCAGCCCTTCGACCTCGCGGTCGAGCCCGGCACCGAACAAAGCGTCGACGACGATGTCAGTGTCGGTGAGCGAGACCGGCGAGGCCGCCTCGACCGGACCGCTCCAGCGCTCGGCCGCCAAGGCGGCATCGCCTTTCAGCCGCTTGCGCTCGCCGACGAAACTGACGCGTACTTCATAGCCGCGCTCGGCCAGATGACGGGCGGCCACGAAACCGTCGCCGCCATTGTTGCCCGGACCGGCCACGATCACCACGCGGCGGCCTTGCAGCACGGCGGAAACGGCGTCGGCCACGGCGCGGCCGGCATTTTCCATCAGATCGATGCCCGGCGTGCCGCCGGCAGTGGTCAGGCGGTCGGCTTCCGCCATCTCAGTTGTGGTGAGAAGTTCGATCATTGCGGCCGAGACTATCGGGCCGGCCGCTTGTGGACAAACGCCATTAGAGCGCGTTTCTTTTCGATTGAATCGGAAACGCGCTCTAGATTCCTTATTTGGTCGCATTTTCTACGGCGAACCGGTTCCCACTTCGCCGGAAAATGCTCTAATCGTCTGCGACACAACGCCTCTTCGCCGCTGGCCAAAGTTTAATCAGAGTGCTTAATTTCAAGGCATCGAACCTTGGGCAGTTCCGGCAACAATGCATTCCTGACAGCCCAATCTATTGGGAGAAAACGTCTTTTGCTCGATTGCCGGCTTGGCACGGGACCTGCTAACCGGTAGCGCGGCTCGCTGGGTACTTTGACGGACTTGAGAGGATGGAGAGGCAATGAAAAAAATCGAGGCCGTTATCAAGCCTTTCAAGCTCGACGAAGTAAAGGAGGCATTGCAAGAGGTTGGCCTGCAAGGCATCACCGTCACCGAAGCCAAGGGTTTCGGCCGGCAGAAGGGGCACACCGAACTCTATCGCGGCGCCGAATACGTGGTCGATTTTCTCCCCAAAGTGAAAATCGAGATCGTGCTCGCCGATGACATGGTGGATAAAGCGATCGATGCGATCCGGCGCGCAGCCCAGACTGGCCGGATCGGCGACGGCAAGATATTTGTATCCAACATCGAAGAAGCCATCCGGATCCGGACTGGCGAATCAGGAATCGACGCCATCTAAAAACCGCGGGCACACGTCCCGGCGGGATTGTTTCATGAAAAACGGGGGAATGAGATCCATGACGACAGCTAAGAATGTCATGAAGATGATTAAGGACAACGACGTGAAGTACGTCGATTTCCGATTTACCGATCCGCGCGGCAAGTGGCAGCACGTAACGTTCGACGTCTCGCTCATTGAGGAAGATACTTTTGCCGAAGGCCAGATGTTCGACGGCTCGTCGATCGCCGGCTGGAAGGCGATTCATGAATCGGACATGAACTTGATGCCGGATCCGGCCACCGCCTGCATCGATCCGTTCTTCGCCGAGACCACGCTGGTGCTGGTCTGCGACGTGCTCGAGCCGACCACCGGCGAGCCCTATAACCGCGATCCGCGCGGCATCGCCAAGAAGGCCGAGGGCATGGTGAAATCCATGGGCGTCGGCGACACCATCTTCTTCGGCCCCGAGGCCGAGTTCTTCGTGTTCGACGACGTCAAGTATTCGGCCGAGCCGTATAAGACCGGCTTCAAGGTCGACTCGATCGAGTTTCCGACCAATTCCGACACCGAATACGAAGGCGGCAATCTCGGCCATCGCGTCGGCATCAAGAAGGGTTATTTCCCGGTGCCGCCGCAGGATTCGGCACAGGACATGCGTTCGGAAATGCTCGGCGCCATGGCGCGCATGGGCGCCAAGGTCGAGAAGCATCACCACGAGGTGGCGTCGGCCCAGCACGAGCTCGGCTTGAAGTTCTCGCCGCTCACCGTCATGGCCGACATGATGCAGGTCTACAAATACTGCATCCAGCAGGTGGCGCAGATCTACGGCAAGACCGCGACCTTCATGCCGAAGCCGATCTATGGCGACAACGGCTCGGGCATGCACTGCCACCAGTCGATCTGGAAG
>JACQDO010000022.1 GCA_016201085.1 Hyphomicrobiales bacterium
GACCCTCCAGCGCGGCGGCGATGTGTTCGGGATCGGTGATGTGGGCCTGCTTGCCGCCGCCTTCCAGGAATTCGATGACAGCCTGCACTTTGGGCAGCATGCTGCCGGGCTTGAAATGCCCTTCCGCAATGTACCGCTTCGCCTCCGCCACCGTCATCGCGTCGAGGGCCTTTTGCCCCGGCTTGCCATAGTCGATGCAGACCTTTTCCACGTCCGTCGTGATCACGAGCACATCGGCGCCGAGTTGGCGCGCGAGCAGGCTTGAGGCGAGGTCCTTGTCCACGACTGCGGACGCCCCATAAATGTCGCCGCTCGGGTCCTCGATCACGGCGATGCCGCCGCCGCCGGCGGCAACAACAACAAAACCGGCATCGAGCAGGCTGCGGACCGCGTCGAGGTCGAGGATGGCCCTAGGCGTGGGAGAGGCCACGACACGCCGCCAGCCGCGCCCGGCGTCCTCCACCACGTCCCAGCCGTCCTTCTGCCGGTGCTCCTCGGCACGCTCCTTCGAGAGGAAGGCGCCGATGGGCTTGGTGGGATGGCTGAAGGCAGGATCGTCCCGGTCGACCAACACGAGCGTCACCACGGCGGCGGGCGACCGGGCCAGGCGGTGACGCCGCAACTCGTTGCGCAGCGCGCGCTCGATCTGGTAGCCGAGCGCGCCCTGCGTGTCGGCCACACAAGCGTCGAGCGGCACCTGGTGCAGCTCTAGGGCGGCGATCTCGGAGCGGCGCAGGATGAACCCGACCTGCGGGCCGTTGCCGTGCGTCACGACCAGGCGCAGATCCGGATCGCGCAGCAGCGGCACGATGTGTGCGCAAGCCCGTTCCGCGGCGCGGTACTGGTCGGGCACCGACTGATGCGTCTCGTCCGAGACGAACAGGTTGCCACCCAAGGCTACGATCACCGTCTTCTTCATGACAGGCTCCGACGAGGGGAGACCACGCCGATGGTCAGATGCTCAGGCCCTTGGCGCGGCGGATGATCTGCTCCAGCTTCGCGCCCGGATCACGCAGACGCGTGAGGAACATGAGGGCGCTGATGACGAACGGCTTGTAGCTTGCCTCGTGATAGGTCGGGATGCGGTACTGCTCGAAGACCTCGGCGCTGACCTCGCCGGCCTTGCAACTTACGTCCGTAATATCGGCCGGCAGGCAGTGCATGTAGAGCGCGGAGCGGTCATGGGTCAGGTTCATCTTGGCCCGGTCGCACTCCCAGTTCGAGAAACGGGCGTTGTTGGCGAGGCATTCCTTCTCCAGCGCCTTGAGCCCATCCTTGTCGGACGTCTTGAGCAGCTCGGTGCGGCGCTGCATGACGTGATACGGCGCCCAGGACTTGGGATAGACGATGTGGGCGCCCTGGAAGGCCTGCTCCATGCTGTTCACGACTTCGAACTTGCCGCCGCTCTGCGTCGCGTTCTTGCGGGCGACCTCGATCACTTCCGGAATGAGCCCGTAGCCCTCCGGGTGTGCCAGGCTCACCTCCATGCCGAAGCGGGTCATGAGGCCGATGACGCCTTGGGGGACCGAGAGCGGCTTACCGTAGCTCGGGCTGTAGGCCCAGGTCATGGCGAGCTTCTTGCCGCGCATGTTCTCGATGCCGCCGAAGTGTTTCTTCAGCCAGGCCAGGTCGGCGAGCGATTGCGTCGGGTGATCGATGTCGCACTGAAGGTTGACGATGCTGGGCCGGCGGTGCAGCACGCCCTGCTGCTTGCCTTCGGTGAGGGCGTCGCCGACCTCGCGCATGTACTTGTTGCCCTCGCCCAGGAACATGTCGTCGCGGATGCCGATGACCTCCGCGAGGAAGCTGATCATGTTGGCGGTCTCGCGCACGGTCTCACCGTGCGCGATCTGGCTCTTCTCCTCATCCAGATCCGACAGCGTGAACCCGAGCGCGCTCGCCGCGGCGGCGAAGGAAAAGCGCGTGCGGGTGGAGTTGTCGCGGAAGATCGAGATGGCGAGCCCAGAGTCGAAGGCGCGGCACGAGAGCCCTTCCTGGTGGAGGAGCTTGAGCGCCTCTGCCAGTGTCAGGACGGCCTTGATTTCGTCGGTCGAGTGCTCCCACGTCAGCAGGAAGTCCTTGTGGAAGAGGTCGGTCTTCAGGGCGTTAAACGCGGCGAGTTGCTTCTCGACGGCGGCGCTGGACATAAATGGCTCCTTACGTAATGGGTATGGTTCGGGTCAGCGCACGCCAGCAAACACGCTGGGAAAGCGTGCCAGGAACGCGATGGCGTGCCGCACCTCACGAATATCGACGCATTCGGCGATCTTGTGGGTATTCTGCTCGATGCCGGGTGCGAAGCCGAACATGGCCGGATGCTTGTAAGCGCCGGAAACCACCCATTGCTTGGCTTGGCCGACCGGAATGCTGGCGTCGTCCTTCGGCACCGGATAGCCCACGCCGTCGGTCGAGAAGATCCAGCGATCGACGCGCGGCTCCTTCGGGATGCCACCGCCGGTGCCGCTCTTGCCGTTCGCATGCGGGCTGACGACACCCTTGTAGGCCGTCACCGCCGCCTGGATCGCGGGGTGCTCCTCGGGCGTAACCCAGCCCAGATAGATCTGCGGATTGTTGAGGACGTAGCCCTTCCAGCTGGCATCGGGATAGATCGGCACGCCGACCTCGACCTTGAGGCCCGCCTGGCGCGCCTTGGCAACCGAGGAAAGCCCCTCGACGTCGGCCACCGCCTGCTCCGGCGTCTCGCCGATGGTGAGGCGCCGGTCGAAGCGGAACACGAAACGGGCCGGCACCGCGCAGTCGCTCGGCGTATCGAGGGTAGACCAGGACGCCGTGCGCGTGCCGTGACCCAGGAAGGCGTTGTCGAGGAAGCCCTCGCGCTTCTCATATTTCTCGGCCGCCTCCTTGATGATGGCGCCGCCGAATTCGAGCGGGTTGAGGCCTTCCCACGGCATCGAGCCGTGCGAGGAACGGCCCGTCACATTCACCTCGATCTGCATGCGGCCGCGCTGGCCACGATAGATGCCAAGTGCGCCCTTCTTGGCGTCGCCGGTCGAGTCGGTGAGGATGACGACATCGGGAATGAGTTCGGCCTTGGCGCCCGGCAAGACGTTGCGCATGACATACATCGGGCCGGCGCCGTCATTGTCCTCCTCGCATACGGTGGCGTAGGAGCGCACGATCACGCCCTTCAGGGCGCCTTCCAGCGCGAGTTCGAGCAGAATCTTCGAGGCGACAATCTGGGCGATGACGCCGCCGAGCTGGTCGGCCGAGCCGCGTCCAAACAGCAGATGCTCCCACTCGGACTCCGGCGGCACCCAGCCGAGTTCCTTTTCCAGCATGGCCTTGTCGATCTTGGCCCGATCGAGCAGGCCGTTGTAGACGTCGACGCCGCCATTGGTCTTCTCGATCCACACCGGCCGCAGCGGCTTCACCGTATCGGTGTGGCCGTCGAGATAGATGACCTTCTTCTGATCCGCCGGGATGCCGTCGCTCGGATCGGTGACCATCCAGACGAGATTGCCGAACGCGTCGAAGTCGGCATCCTCGGCACGACGCACCGCCTTGATCTCGACGATTTTCTTGCGCAGGTAGTCGAGCCGCGGGAACTCGTGATTGGAGGTGCCGCAGCGCGGGTCGCCGCCCTTGTCGGCCGGACGGTCGACGTAATCGGCCGGGATGCGGATGGCCTCCTTCAGAATTTCGACCGCCAGGGGGTGATATTTGGCGGCCAGCTCGGCCACGCGCGCATCGAGATTCGACATGAAATTCTCCAGGTAATGCGAATATGCGCGCGCACGAAATCAGAGCGAATATGGCGGGTCAATAAGGAATGAAACGTATATTTCCTTATTGCATATCCATGAAACATATGTTTCTTCCCCATTATGGACCCGCTGGTTCACCGAATCCGCGAGACATATGACGCCCTTCCGCTCGGCGAGCGGAAGCTGGCAGAGCTGATTCTTGAGATGCGGGGCGACCTTGCGGCCTATTCCGCAACCGAATTAGCAGCTCGCTCGGGGGTGTCGAAGGCGACCGCCGCAAGGCTGGTGCGCCGTCTCGGCTATGCCGATTTCCACGAAATGCGCCAGCAGGCGCGCAATCACTATCATAACGGCTCGCCGCTCGCCGAGCTGTCAAACACGTTGGGTCTGGAAGCAACGCTGGCCCAGCATCTGGCGCACGACGTTGCCGGCCTCACCCGCACCATCGAGACGATTCCGGCCGGCGACGTGCAAGCCGCGGTTGATATTCTCGCCGCCGCGCAACGCGTGATCGTGGTCGGCTTCCGCAACAGTTATGCACCGGCCTTTTACGCCCGCGAGTTGCTGGTGCAGGTGCGTCCCCATGTGATCCTGCTGCCGGTCTCCGGCCAGACCGTGTCGGAGGAATTGTCCGACCTCGGACGGGGCGATGCCATTTTGGCTTTCGGCTTCCGCCGGCGTCCGCCGGTGCTGGGACGAATTCTCCGTATCGCCGCCGCCGCCAAGGCGCGCACCGTCCTGCTGGGCGATGCCTCGCTCGGCAAGGTCGGCAAATCGGCCAAGGTCGTATTCCGCTGTATCAGCCACGGGGCACGCTTGTTCGATTCCTACGTCGCTGCCATGAGTCTCGTGAACTACCTCGGCTCCGGTGTGGCACTGGCGCTTGGCGCCTCGGCGCAACAGCGTTTGCGGCGCATCGAGTCGTTGCATGAGAAATTCAGCGATCTCGAGCGTTGACAGGAAAATTCCAAGATGAAGTCAGTCTCCTTCAAACTCAACGGGACGCCACGGCAAGCCCAGGTGCAGCCGGAGCAGACTCTGCTCGACGTGTTGCGCGAGACGTTCAAGGTGACCTCGGTCAAGGACGCCTGCTCACCGCAGGGTCTGTGCGGCTGCTGCCTGACCTTGATCGACGGCCAGCCGAAGAACGCCTGCATGGTGAAAGCCGACAAGGTCGCCGGCCGTTCGATCGTCACCCTCGAAGGCGTTTCCGACAACGAGCGTAAGCTCTATGCCGACGCGTTCCAAGCGGCCGCCGGCCTGCAGTGCGGATTTTGCACGCCGGGTATCGTGCTGCGCACCAAATGGCTGACCGATCAGAGCCGTCCGCTGTCGCGCGCCGAGATCGCCCGCGCCATTGACGGGCATCTGTGCCGCTGCACCGGCTACAAGAACATCATCGACGCCATCGAGCTGATCCATGCCGCCAAGCATCATGGCGGCGCGCTGCCGGCCCCGGTCTTGGACGGCCGCGTCGGCAGCTCGCTCCAGCGCTATCAGGGCGCGGAGCTGACGCTCGGCTCGCGGCCGTTCGTCGCCGACATCGATGCGCCGGGACTGCTGCACGGCGCGGTCGTGCTGTCGCACCACGCGCGGGCGCTGGTGAAGCGGATCGACGTGTCGAAGGCGCTCGCTTTGCCCGGCGTGGTGGCCGTCGCCACAGCCAAGGACGTGCCGGGCAATCGCTGGGTCGGCCTCATCTACAAGGACTGGCCGTGCTTCGTCGCCGAGGGCGAGGAAGTGCGCACCGTCGCCGACTGTCTCGCCGCCATTGCCGCCGACAGCATGCGCACGGCGCGCGCCGCCGCCAAACTGGTGGAGGTCGAATACGAGGTGCGGCCCGCCGTGGTCGACCCGGCGGAAGCGATCAAGCCGGGGGTGCCGCAGGTCAATCCCATGCATGAAAACATACTCCAGGTGACGCGCATCGACCGCGGCGACGCCGACGCGGCGCTCGCGGCCTCAGCCCATGTGGTGTCCGGCACCTGGAAGACCCAGCGCATCGAGCAACTCTACCTCGAGCCGGAATCGACCCTCGCAGTTCCCGAAGCCGATGGACGGCTGCGTCTCTACAGCCAAGGCCAGGGCATCTTCGACGACCGCATGCAGGTCGCCGCCGTGCTCGGAATCCCCGAGAGCCAGCTATTCGTCGAACTGGTGCCCAATGGCGGCGCCTTCGGCGGGCGCGAGGACATGACCATCCAGGCGCAGACGGCGCTGCTCGCGCATCTCACCAAGCGGCCGGTGCGCGTCACGCTAAGCCGCGAACAATCGATCCGCATGCACACCAAGCGGCATCCGATCACCATGACCTACACGGTCGGGTGCGATGCCGAAGGCCGGCTGACCGCCTTGAAAGCCACGCTGCTCGGCGATTCCGGCGCCTACGCCTCGGTCGGCGGCAAGGTATTGGAGCGCGCCGCCGGCCACGCCTGCGGGCCGTACCGGGTGCCCGCCGTCGCGATCCATTCGACCGCCGCCTATACCAACAATCCGCCGTGCGGTGCCATGCGCGGCTTCGGCGTCAACCAGACCAGCTTCGCCATGGAAGGCTGCATGGACCTGCTCGCCGCCAAGGTCGGCATCGACGGCTGGGAGATGCGCTGGCGCAACGTGCTGCGCACCGGCGACGTGTTCACGACCGGCCAGGTGCTGGAGAAAGGCGTCGGCGTCGAGCGGACGCTGCTCGCCGGCCGCGCCGCCGCCGACGCCGCGGCGAAACTCAAGGCCGATCTCGACAAGGGCCTCGCGCTCGCCGATCTCACCGGCCGCACCTATGCGGGCGAGATCAGAATCGACGACACCACTCCACTCGGCTCCACCAAAAACGGCGTGATCAAGACCCACACCGCGTTCGGCTGGCAGACGACGGGATCGCGCGCAACGCTGCTCGCCGGCCGCGCCGCCGCCGACGCCGCGGCGAAACTCAAGGCCGATCTCGACAATGGCCTCGCGCTCGCCGATCTCACCGGCCGCACCTATGCGGGCGAGATCAGAATCGACGACACCACTCCACTCGGCTCCACCAAAAACGGCGTGATCAAGACCCACACCGCGTTCGGCTGGGCGACCCAGATGGTGGTGCTCGACAGCGCCGGCGCGGTGGCGCGCGTCGTCGCGGCGCACGATGTCGGCCGCGCCATCAATCCGCAGCAATGCGAGGGGCAGGTGCAGGGCGCGGTGCACATGGGGCTTGGCTACGCGCTCACCGAGGAGCTTCCCTGCCGCGACGGCGTGCCGGTGACCTTCGACATGCGCAATATCGGCGTGCTGCGCGCCCAGCATATGCCCGAGGTCGAGGTCATCCTGGTCGAGGAGCCCGAGCCCGAAGGCCCATTCGGCGCCAAGGGCGTCGGCGAGATCGGCCTGGTGCCGACCGCCGGCGCGGTCGCCGCCGCGCTGGAAGCCTTCGACGGCCAGCGCCGCATGACGCTGCCGATGAAGGATTCGTCCGCCGCACGCGCCATCAATGTCGGCCGCATCCCCGACACCGACCGCGATCAATGGCACTGACCGAACCACTCTTGATCGGTCCCGACCGTCACGGCCGTCGTATCGCCGTGAGGGATGGGATGATTGCGGCGTCTGCGCCCGAAGGCGCGCGCGTGCTCGCCTGTGGCGATGGCGAGATTGTCGCCGGCGCGGTCTGTGCGCATACGCATCTCTACAGCGGCTTGGCGCGCTACGGCATGCCGCCGGCTTCGCCGCCGCCGGAGAATTTCCTCCAAATCCTGGAGCGGGTGTGGTGGCGGCTCGATCTTGCGCTCGACGCCGAGACGCTGCGCGCGTCGGTACAAGACTATGTCGCGCGCGCGCTGCTCGCCGGCACCACCGCGCTCGTCGATCACCATGAATCGCCGAATCTAATTGAGGGATCGCTCGCCATAATCGCCGAGGCCTGCGAGCGGCTCGGCATGCGTGCGCTGCTCTGCTATGGCGCGACCGAACGCAATTTCGGTCGCGAGGAAGCCGCGCGCGGCCTGGCCGAGTGCCGCCGCGTACCTCGCTCGCCATTGCTACGCGGCATGGTCGGCCTGCACGCGAGCTTTACCGTCTCCGACGACACCGTGCGCGAGGCAGGCACCCTCGCCCGCGAGCTCGGTACCATCCTGCATGTGCATGTCGCGGAGGATTCGGCCGACGTCGACGACGCGCGTTCGCGCGGCTTCGACGGCCCGCTGGAGCGGCTTGCGGCGCTGGACGCGCTGGTGCCCGGCTCGATCCTGGCGCATGGCGTGCATTTGAGCCGCGCGCAGGTGGAACAGGCGGACGCGCGCGCGTGCTGGCTCGTGCAGAACCCGCGCTCCAACGAAGGTAACAACGTCGGCTATGCCGGCAACCTGCGCTACTCGAACCGCGTCGCGCTCGGCACCGACGGCTGGAACGGCGACATGGCGGAGGAAGAGGCCGCGCTGTTCCGCCTCGCCAAGCTGCATGGCGACGATCGCGCGGCGCCCCGCCTGGCAACCGGGCATGCGCTGATCGCCGAACGCTTCGCCGCGGCTCCCCAACCGCTTAGCGCCGGCGCGCTGGGCGATCTCGTGGTGCGGGAGAACGGCCGCGTCCGCCACGTCATTGTGGGTGGGCGCATCGTGGTAGAGAACGGCCGCCTCGCCGGCGGCGACATGGATGCGATCTCAGGCAGCGCGCAGAAACTTGCGGCCCGCCTATGGGACCGCATGGCGGCGATGTGATGCAAGACGAAAGGAAGAACAATGGCGCGTCTCGGACTTGAACGTAGCGTCGTCGATGCGGCGGTGCTCGAACGCACAGCCGCGCGATTGGGCCAAGCCGGTGTAGTGCTGCCCACGATCGCGCAGCTCAAAGATCCCTCGACGATTCCCGCCGCCGTGCGCGCCGGGCTCGTCGA
>JACQDO010000279.1 GCA_016201085.1 Hyphomicrobiales bacterium
CGGGCCCTTTGGGCCGGCACACGGGACTTCACGTCGATACTGACTTCAATATCCCGGTCGAGCTTGCCAAGAATCGTAATCATGCGGTCCAGGGTGAACCGTTCCAGTTTGACATTGCGGATGCGCGAGAGGTCGGTATGCGCGACGCCGGTCAGCTTCTCGGCCGCGCGCGCGGTGAGTTTGCGGCGATCCAACACATCGATGATCTTGGCCGCGAGAATGGCGCGCGCCTGTTCAAGGTCCGCATTTGATTTGCCGAAGTCGCGGAAGACGTTGCCGCTGCCGCGCACCAGTTTCACATCATCTTTCATCGCAGGGCCTCCTTCAGTCGCTTGATGCGCTCCTTGATCCGATCCACGTCCCTTTGCGGCGTCTTGATGCCGCTCTTCGATTTCTTCTGGAACGCGTCGATCACGTACAGGTCGGGCCCGAGTTGAACCGCATAGATGACGCGGTACGCATCGCCGCGATGCTTAAGGGCAATCTCGAACACCCCGCCATCGACGCCCTTGAACGGCTTGGCGATGTCCGCCTTGCTGCCCTCGGCCGCGATCGTGAGCGCCCGCAATAGGGTGGCCTGGGCGTCTGCGGGGAACGCTTCAAATTCCCGGCGGGCGGCTTTCAGCCACGAAATCGATCTTGTCGGGCGCATCCAGACAACATGTTGGCATATTTGCCAATATTTGTAAAGCCATTTAGGGCAGTGTTCTAACCCGGCTCGTAGCGTGTAGGGCGCAAATGCGAAGCGTATCACGCCGGATTGCGAAGAATGGCGGATTACGCTGCGCTAATCCGTCCTGCAGGCTACGGGCTATCGAGGTGGCGACATAGTCGGCTTCCACGCGCGTGTGAGCTACTGCGCTTCGGCGATCTGCGATGAAGTCAGTTAAGGTCAGGCTTTTTTTCTGGGGTCTGTTATTAAATTCGGGATTACGCTGCCGTCCGATCCGAAGGCGTTGAGCACGTGGCTACAGAAATCTGAAATTTCCTTGGCGTCACTCCGAACGCCGTACTCCGCGCCTTTCTTAGTAGACTCCAAGCTCTGCCTCACTTGCTCCCGCAGTGTCTGCCTCGCATTGGCCAACTTGTATTTCACCAAGTGTTCGGCCCAAGCCACCTCGCCGACGAGGATCAGTTTTTTGATCTCAGCTTGGTCCGCCCGCAGGTCCGGGCAGGCGGAGGGGACCGCCTGGGCATAAAAGGCCGAATAGATGACATTTATTGATTGAGTGACTGCCTGAGATCCGTCCGCTTCGCGTCCAATCCCGGCGATTGCATCCTTGATCGTACATCTCACCAGGGTTTCGGGAGCGCGCCCCTTTGACGGCTGCTCGAATATGTTTTCGTCGATCTGGCGAAAGGTCGTCGTCCACCCGTCAGGATTTCCCCTGCTTGTGAGTCTTAGGACATAACCGTCCTTAGTTTTGCGGTGGCTGACAATCTCTGCCTCACAGGCAGCACCGCCGCAGAACGTATAGTGTGTCTTTGTAATGGACTCCATGTTATCCGACTTGCGGTGATAGGAGCGACATTGTTCCGGCGACTTCCCATATTTTCCAATTAGTACGTCGGGTGCACCCTTGGCGTCCTGTGCGAGTGCATCGGCTGATGCCAGTCCCAATGTGATGCTTGCGACGAGGGCGTGCTTGAGTGTGTGCTTCATGGTTTGTGACTTTCGCTCTCGCGCCGTGCCTTAAACTGGATGCAGCTTGAAATCTATTTTGTATTCGAAGCGCGTAGGGCGCAATAGCGAAGCGTATTGCGCCGCATTGGTGAGAAGTGACGGATTACGCTTTGCTAATCCGCCCTACAGCCTATTTCCCCTTCTTCTCCTCAATCGCAGCCCAAATCCTGGCCGGCGTCATCGGCATTTCCAAATGCCGGATGCCGTACGCCGACAAAGCGTCGATCACCGCATTGGCGACGGCGGGCAGTCCGCCCGAGGTGCCGGCTTCGCCGCAGCCTTTGGCGCCGAGCGGATTGCTCTTGGTCGGCACCGGGTGGTGCGCCACCGCGATCATCGGCGCGTCGTGCGCGCGCGGCATGGCGTAGTCCATGAACGAGCCGGTGACCAACTGGCCGTCGGCATCGTACACCGCCTGCTCGAACAGCACCTGGCCCAGCCCCTGTACGATGCCGCCATGCATCTGGCCTTCCACCAGCAGCGGATTGAGCACGGTGCCGAGATCGTTGACGGCGGAATATTTCACCACTTGCGCCGCGCCGGTGTCGGGATCGACCTCCACCTCGGCGATGTGACAGCCGTTCGGGAAAGCGCCCGGGATCGCATCGGTCACATGCGTCACGTCGAGCGTCGCCGGCATGCCGTCCGGCAGCTTCAATCCGGCGCGCAGGCGTTCGGCCAGTTCCATGACGCCGATCGAGCGGTCGGTGCCGGCAATGACGAATTGTCCCGCCTTGAATTCGATGTCGCCCACGGCAGCTTCCAGCACATGCGCGGCGATCGGCTTGCCTTGCTCGATCACTTTCGCCGCCGCCTGGCTGACCGCCGCGCCGCCGAGCATGGCCGAACGCGAGCCGCCGGTGCCGCCGCCGAACACCAACTGGTCGCTGTCGCCTTGCAGCAGGCGAATGCGATCGAACGGGAGCCCAAGCTTTTCGCTCAGCACCTGCGCGAACGCGGTGGCGTGGCCCTGGCCGTAGTCGAGCGTGCCGCTGACGATGGTGACGGTGCCGTCGGCGTTGAAGCGGATGCCGCCCATTTCCTTGGTGTCGGCGGCGGTGACTTCGAGATAATAGGCGAGGCCGAAACCGCGCAGCAGTCCGCGCTTCTTGCTGTCGCGTTTGCGCTTGGCGAAGCCCTTGTGGTCGGCCAGCTCCAATGTCTGCTTGAGCACGGCGAGGAAGTCGCCGCTGTCATAGGTCATGCCGGAGGCGGCCTTGAACGGCAGGTCGCTCTTGCGGATCAAATTGCGCCTGCGCAATTCGATGCGGTCGATGCCAAGCTCGGCTGCCGCGACATCGAGCGCGCGCTCCATGTAGTAGTTGCCTTCCGGACGGCCGGCGCCGCGATAGGCCGACACGAAGGTCGTGTTGGTGAACACGCATTTGCTCGACAGTTCAAGCAGCGGCGTGCGGTAGGCGCCGACGACATTCTTCACGATGTTGCCGGTCGGCAGCAGCGGGCCGAACTGGGCGAGGTAGCCGCCCATGTCGCCATAGCCGGTGAGGCGCAGCGCCAGGATATGCGCGTCGGCGTCGAAGGCAATTTCCACCGTCATGTCCTGGGCGCGGCCGTGATGATCGGAGACGAAACTGCCGGAGCGCTCGTCGGTCCATTTCACCGGCCGCCCCAGCATGCGGGCGGCGTGCAGGATGCAGACATATTCCGGATAGACGCCGGCCTTCATGCCGAACGAGCCGCCGACATGGCCTGTGAGCACGCGCACTTTGTCGGCCGGCGCGCCCAGGATATCCATCAGCGCGGCCTTCATGCCGAACACGCCCTGGCTGGTGGAATGCAGCGTCCATTTGCCTGAGTCTGCGTCGAATTCGCCGATGGCGGCGCGCGGCTCCATGGCGGCGACCACCATGCGCTGGTTGGATGTCTCCAGCCGCGTCACATGCGCCGCCTTGGCGAAAGCGGCGGCGACGTTCTCGGCATCGCCGAAGTGGTAGTCGAGCGCCAGGTTGTTCGGCACCGCATCGTACAGCAGCGGCGCGCCCGGCTGCATCGCCGCGGCGGGGCCGAGCACGACCGGCAACGGCTCGATGTCGAGCGCCACCGCCTCGGCCGCGTCTTTGGCTTGTGAGACGGTTTCCGCGATCACGCAGGCGACCGGATCGCCGACGAAGCGCACCTTGTCGGCGGCGAGTGCCGGCCGTGGCGTGTAGCGGATCGGCGAACCGTCGCGGTTTTTCAGCGGCATGGTCGATTTGTGCGGGCCGTAGCCGGTCAGATCGGCCGCCGTGTAGACTGCGAGCACGCCCGGCATCGCCTTCGCGGCGACGGTGTCGATGCCGCGGATGACGCCGTGCGCGATGCTGCTGCGCACCATCACGGCATAGGCCTGACGCGGCAGGCTGACGTCGTCGGTATAGCAGCCTTCGCCGCGCACAAGCTTGGGGTCTTCGCTGCGGCGAACCGGCTGACCGATGCCGAATTTGCTCAGCGAAAGCGCCGCTTCGGTGGTTCGCTCATCCATGCCGGAGCTTCAATTTCTAATGTTTCACGTGGAACACCTCAGATAATGCAGGCCGCCCGCTTCGACAAGAATTGCTTTTGGCGGTGAAGGGTTGCGCAGCGCCCGCGCGCTGTTACACTTTTCGGGAGCGTCAGGAACATTGCCGCCACTGCGGCAGGCCGGGAAACGGCTCCGGGGGCGGCAGGAAGGTTATTGAACATGAGCGGCGAGGCCGGGGATGCCCCGGGCCTCGACCCCGCTGTCGGTCGGGAGCCGCCAGGGCGGTTCCCATGGGGTCGGCGGTCGTCTGGACGGCCCGATGCCGGATTCGGCAGCGATCGGGGTGGGCCGACTTATGCCGCGCTCGATCTCGGCACCAATAATTGCCGCCTGCTGGTGGCGCGGCCGGATGGCGAAAGCTTCCGCGTCGTCGACGCCTTCTCCCGCATCATTCGGCTGGGCGAAGGCGTCTCCATCTCGGGGCGCATCAGCGAGGCGGCGATCGAGCGCGCCATCGCTGCGCTGGCGATCTGCCGCAACAAGATGAAGAACCGCGGCGTCACCCGCGCCTATCTGATCGCCACCGAAGCCTGCCGCGCGGCGGAAAACGGCGACGCTTTCCTCGCCCGCGTCGCTAGCGAGCTGGGGCTCGCGCTCGAGCTGATCGACCGCGAGACCGAGGCGCGGCTCGCCGCCACCGGCTGCACGCCGCTGATCGATCCGCAGGCCGACGGCGTCGTGCTGTTCGACATCGGCGGCGGCTCTTCCGAGCTGGTGCGGCTCAACCGCTCGCATGAGACCCAACGTGGCCCGCCGCTGCCGCAGATCCGCGGCTGGATTTCGCTGCCCCATGGCGTGGTGACGCTGGCCGAGCGTTATGGCGGGCTCAATGTGAGCGCCGCGACTTACGCGGCCATGGTGGACGACGTGGCGGCGCTGATGGCGCCGTTCGCGCGCGAGCACGGCGGTGACGGCTTGCGCGGCGTCCATTTGCTCGGTACCTCCGGCACCGTGACTACGATTGCCGGCGTGCATCTCAATCTCAAGCGCTACGACCGCAATCGCGTCGACGGCTGCTGGCTGAGCGCGCCGGAAATCAACGCGGTGCTGGAGAAACTCCGGGCGATGACGTACGACGAACGCGTGGCAAGCCCCTGCATCGGCGCCGAGCGCGCCGATCTGGTGCTGGCCGGCTGCGCCATTCTGGAAGCGATCCGCCGCGCCTTCCCCTATCCGCGGCTGCGCGTCGCCGACCGCGGCCTGCGCGAAGGCATGCTGGTGCAGATGATGCGCGACGACGGCGCCTGGGGCGACGGCAGTTGCGGCGGCGGCCATCAGGCGGCGGCGTCGTGAGCGCCAAGGACAAGGGCGACGCGCGCCCGCTGGCCGTGCGCGTCAAGACCGGCAAGGGCCGCAAGCTGTCGTCCAAGCTGTGGCTGGAACGCCAGCTCAACGATCCTTATGTCGCGCGTGCCAAGCGCGAGGGCTTGCGCTCGCGTGCCGCCTTCAAGCTGACGGAGATCGACGACAAAGCACGCTTCCTCAAGAAGGGCGCGCGTGTGATCGATCTCGGCGCCGCGCCCGGCGGCTGGAGCCAGGTCGCGGCCAAGCGGGTGCACGCGCCGCAACAGGGCCGCGTGGTCGCCATCGACGTGCTGGCGATGGACCCCTTGCCGGGCGTCGAATTCACCCAGCTCGATTTCCTCGATCCATCGGCGCCGGCGAAGCTGAAGGCGATGCTCGGCGGCGGCGCCGATGTGGTGCTGTCCGACATGGCGGCCAATGCCACCGGCCATCGCAAGACCGACCACATCAAGATCGTGGCGCTGGTGGAAGCCGCCGCCGAATTCGCCCGCGAGGTGCTGGAGCCGGGCGGCAGCTTCCTCGCCAAGGTGATCCAGGGCGGCACCGAAGGCGCGCTGCTCGCTCTGCTCAAGCGCGACTTCAAAAGCGTCAAACATATCAAGCCGCCGGCCAGCCGTTCGGATTCGGCCGAGCTCTATCTGCTGGCGACGGGATTTCGCGGCGCTCAGCCGGTCCGCTGATCGGAGGATTCGGCCGGCGCCGGCAGCCGGTCGGCCAGTTCCGCCCCGGCGTCGCGCGAAAGTCGCGCGAAAATGAAGACCGAAATGGCCGAAATCGCCGCTACGCCTAAGAATGCCGGTTGGAAATCGGCCGCC
>JACQDO010000280.1 GCA_016201085.1 Hyphomicrobiales bacterium
GCGGTGGAGACGCCGTAGTCGACGTCGGCGCGCAGCGTATGCAGCGGCACGCGGCCCTCGCGGTACCATTCCATGCGCGCGATTTCGGCGCCGCCGAGACGGCCGGAGCAGTTGATGCGGATGCCTTCGGCGCCCAGACGCATGGCCGACTGCACCGCGCGCTTCATGGCGCGGCGGAACGCCACGCGGCGCTCGAGCTGCTGGCTGATCGATTCGGACACCAGCTGGGCGTCGAGCTCGGGCTTGCGGATTTCGACGATGTTGATGACCACGTCGCTGTCGGTGAGCTTGGCCACCGACTTGCGCAGCTTCTCGATGTCGGCGCCCTTCTTGCCGATCACCACGCCCGGACGCGCCGAGTGGATAGTGACGCGGCACTTCTTGTGCGGCCGCTCGATGATGATCTTGGACACCGCCGCCTGCTTGAGCTGCTTCATCAGCTCTTCGCGGATCTTGATGTCCTCGTGCAGCAGCGTGCCGTATTCGGCCTTGCCCGCGAACCAGCGCGAGTCCCAGGTGCGGTTGATACCGAGCCGCAGGCCGATCGGATTGACTTTTTGACCCAACTTAAATCCTCCTCAGGCTTTCGCTTCGGCTTGCGCTTCAACCTGACGCACCACGATGGTCAGGTGGGAGAACGGCTTCAAAATCGACCCAACCCGGCCACGGCCGCGCGGGCTAAAGCGCTTGATCACCAGCGCCTTTCCGACATGGGCCTCGGCGACGACGAGATCGTCGACATCGAGGTCGTGATTGTTTTCGGCGTTGGCGATCGCCGATTCCAGGCACTTGCGCACTTCGGTGGAGATGCGCTTGCGCGAAAACTCCAGGTCGGCGAGCGCGCTCGCCACCTTCTTGCCGCGGATCATCTGCGCCACAAGATTGAGCTTCTGCGGAGATATCCGCAGCATCTTGCTGATGGCCTTGGCCTCGTTGTCGGCGAGGGTCCGCTCGCGTGCGCTCTTGCCCATGACGTCTCTCTAAGTCCTTAGCTTGCCGCTGCCGGCGCGGCGGCGGCCGGTGCCGGGGCCGCGGCGCCCGGAGCGGCGGCTGTGGTGCGCTTGGCTTTGCGGTCGGAGGTGTGGCCGTAGAACATCCGGGTCGGCGAGAACTCGCCGAACTTGTGACCGACCATTTCCTCGGTCACCATCACCGGAATGTGCTTCTGCCCGTTATAGACGCCGAAATTCAGGCCGACGAATTGCGGCAGAATGGTCGAGCGCCGGCTCCAGATCTTGATCATCTCGTGACGGCCCGACGAGCGCGCGGCCTCCGCCTTGCGCAGCAGATAACCGTCGACGAACGGGCCCTTCCATGCAGAACGCGTCATTATCTCTGTCCCTACTGTTGCTGCTTCTTCTTGCGGTCGTGACGGCTGACCAGGATGAACTTGGTGGTGCGTTTGTTCTTGCGGGTCTTGGCGCCCTTGGTCGGCTTGCCCCAAGGCGTAACCCAATGCTTGCCGCCCTTGGTGCGGCCGCCATGCGGGTGATCGACCGGGTTCATGGTGATGCCGCGGTTGTGCGGCATGCGGCCGCGCCAGCGCTGGCGGCCGGCCTTGCCGATGGTCGTATTCATGTTGTCCGGATTGGACACCGCGCCCACCGTCGCCATGCAGCGGCCGTGCACCAGGCGCTGCTCGGTCGTCGACAGCCGCAGGATGACGTAATCCTGGTCGCGGCCGACGATCTGAACGTAAGAGCCGGCCGAGCGCGCGAGCTGGCCGCCCTTGCCGATCTTGAGCTCGACGTTGTGCACGATGGTGCCGACCGGAATGGCGCCAATCGGCAGGGCATTGCCCGGCTTGATATCGGCCTTCTCGGACGCGATCACCGTGTCGCCCGGCGCCAGGCGCTGCGGCGCCAGGATGTAGGAAAGCTCGCCGTCCTGGTACTTGATCAGCGCGATGAAGGCGGTGCGGTTCGGATCGTATTCCAGACGCTCGACGGTCGCCGGCACGTCGAATTTGGTGCGGCGGAAATCGACGCGACGATAGGCCTGCTTGTGGCCGCCGCCACGGAAGCGCGAGGTGATGCGGCCGTTGTTGTTGCGGCCGCCGGTCGAATGCTGGCCTTCGGTCAACGCCTTCACCGGCGGACCTTTGTACAGCGACGAGCGATCGACGATCACCAACTGGCGCTGGCTCGGCGTGGTCGGATTGTAGGTTTTCAACGCCATGAAAAGCTCCCTTACAATCCCGTGGTCACGTCGATCTTGTGACCCTCTTCGAGCGTCACGATCGCGCGCTTCACGTCGGACAGCTGCCCTGCCCTGTTCTTGAATATCTTGGTCTTGCCGCCGCGGATCAGCGTGTTGACGTTTTTGACCTTGACGTCGAACAGCTTCTCCACCGCTTCCTTGATCTGCGGCTTGGTGGCATTGCGCGCCACCTTGAACACGACCTTGTTGTACTCGGACGCCATGGTCGCCTTCTCGGTGATCACCGGCGACAGGATGATGTCGTAATGGCGCGGATCGCTGGTGCTCATTTGAATCGCGCCTCCAGCGCATCGAGCGCGGCCTTGGTGAGCACCAAAGTCTTGCGCCGCATGATGTCGTAGACGTTGATGCCTTGAATCGGCAGCACGTCGATATTCGGGATGTTGCGTGCGGCGAAGCAGAAATTCGCGTCGCACTCGGCGCCGTCGATGATCAGGGCGTTGGCGAGGCCGAGCTTGTCGAACTGCTTGGCCAGCACCTTGGTCTTGGCGTCATTCAGCGAAGCCTTGTCGAGCACGATGATGCCGCCGTCCTTGGCCTTGGCCGAGAGCGCATGCTTGAGCGCCAGCGCGCGCACTTTCTTCGGCAGGCCGATGGCGTGGCTGCGCACCACCGGACCGAAGGCACGACCGCCGCCGCGGAACTGCGGCACGCGCGCCGAGCCGTGGCGAGCGCCGCCGGTGCCCTTTTGCGCGTACATCTTCTTGCCGGTGCGCCAGATCTCGCCGCGGTCCTTGGTCTTGTGGGTGCCGCGCTGACGCTTGGCGAGCTGCCAGTTGACGCAACGCTGCACGATATCGGTGCGCGGCTCGAGGCCGAAGATCGCATCCGACAGGCTGACGGAGCCGGCTTCCTTGCCTTCCAGCGTGGTGATTTTCATATCCATGTTACGCGCCCTCCTTCGCGGCGGGGGCTGCGGCGGCTGGCGCCTCGGTGGGCTTGGCTTCGGCGGCGGTCTCGCTGACGCGGAATTTGCCGGGCTTCGGCGCTTCCTTCGGCAGCTTCTTCTTCACCGCGTCGCGCACGGTAATCCAGCCGCCCTTGGCGCCCGGCACCGCGCCTTCGACCAGCAGCAGGCCGCGTTCGACGTCGGTGCTCACGATCTTGAGATTGAGCGTGGTGATGCGATCGACGCCCATATGGCCGGGCATCTTCTTGTTCTTGAAGGTCTTGCCGGGGTCCTGACGGCCGCCGGTCGAACCGATCGAACGATGCGAGATCGACACGCCGTGCGAGGCGCGCAGGCCGCCGAAGTTCCAGCGCTTCATGCCGCCGGCAAAGCCCTTGCCGATCGAGATGCCGCAGACATCGACAAACTGGCCGGCCACGAAATGGTCGGCGGTGATCTCGGCGCCGACCGGGATCAGCGCATCCTCGCTGACGCGGAATTCGGCGAGCTTGCGGCGCGGCTCGACCTTGGCCTTGGCGAAATAGCCGCGATCTGCCTTGTTCATGTTGTTGGGACGGCGCGGTCCGGCTCCAAGCTGGAGCGCGACATAGCCGTTCTTGTCTTTGCTGCGGTGCGCGACGACCTGGCACTGCGCAAGCTGCAGCACCGTCACCGGCACGTGCTCTCCGCTCTCGGAGAACACCCGGGTCATTCCGACCTTTTGCGCGATCACTCCCGAACGCATCTTTAAGTCCCCATCCGGCTCTAGAGCTTGATCTCGACGTCGACGCCGGCGGCGAGGTCGAGCTTCATCAGCGCGTCCACGGTCTGCGGCGTCGGGTCGACGATGTCCAAAAGGCGCTTATGCGTGCGCATCTCGAACTGTTCGCGGCTCTTCTTGTCGACATGCGGCGAGCGGTTCACCGTGAACTTCTCAATACGCGTCGGCAGCGGGATCGGCCCACGGACCTGCGCGCCGGTGCGCTTGGCCGTGTTCACGATCTCGCGCGTCGACGCATCGAGGATGCGGTGATCGAACGCCTTGAGCCGGATCCGGATATTCTGGCCGTTCATTGTCTCGTCTCTCTGGACTGTCATCGTCCGCGAAGGCGGACGATCCAGTAATCGCTAGCGTCTCATTTCACCCGCGACCTTGCGGGATACTGGGTTCCCCGCTTTCGCGGGGGACGACAGCTCAATGCTTACTCGATGATGCTCGCCACCACGCCGGCGCCGACGGTGCGGCCGCCCTCGCGAATAGCGAAACGAAGTTTCTCCTCCATGGCGATCGGCACGATCAGGGTCACCTCCATGGCGATGTTGTCCCCCGGCATCACCATCTCGGTCCCCTCCGGCAGCGACACCTGTCGCCCGGCATCACCATCTCGGTACCCGCCGGCAGATGCACCACACCGGTCACGTCGGTGGTGCGGAAGTAGAACTGCGGACGATAGTTGGTGAAGAACGGGGTATGACGGCCGCCCTCTTCCTTGGTGAGGATGTAGGCTTCCGCCTTGAACTTGGTGTGCGGCTTCACGGAGCCGGGCTTGCACAGCACCTGGCCGCGCTCGACTTCCTCGCGCTTGGTGCCGCGCAGCAGCGCGCCGATATTGTCGCCGGCCTGGCCCTGATCGAGCAGCTTGCGGAACATCTCGACGCCGGTGACGACGGTCTTGACGGTCGGACGGATGCCGACGATCTCGACTTCCTCGCCGACCTTGACGACGCCGCGCTCGACGCGGCCGGTGCACACGGTGCCGCGACCGGAGATCGAGAACACGTCTTCGACCGGCATCAGGAACGGCTGGTCCTTCGGACGATCCGGCTGCGGGATGCTTTCGTCGACCGCCTTCATCAGTTCCAGGATCGCCTGCTCGC
>JACQDO010000258.1 GCA_016201085.1 Hyphomicrobiales bacterium
CCGGCTGCCAGCTGGTCGCCAGCTGCGACCTGGCGGTGGCGGCCGAGACCGCGCGGTTCGCGACGCCGGGGGTGAATATCGGGCTGTTCTGCTCGACGCCGATGGTGGCGCTGACGCGTAACGTGTCGCGCAAGCACGCCATGGAGATGCTGCTCACCGGCGAGATGGTTGCCGCCGAAGACGCCGCGCGCATCGGCCTCGTCAATCGCGTAACCGAGCCCGGCAAGGCGCGCGCGGAGGCGATCGGCCTTGCCCGCAAGATCGCCGCCAAATCCGCGGCCATCGTCAAGCTCGGCAAGCAGGCCTTCTACCGGCAGATCGATATGAGCCTTGCCGACGCCTACGCCTACGCCAGCGAAGTGATGGTGGAGAACATGATGGCGCGCGACGCCGAGGAAGGCATTTGCGCCTTCGTCGAGAAACGCGAGGCGAAGTGGGAAGATCGCTAGGCAAACCGCCGCACTTCCGGTGCGAGCGGTGAGCGCCTATCTTTCCCACATGGTCCTGCACCGATGAATCACGACCAATATCCCGACAGCTATATCCGCGGCATCCTCAACACGGTGAAGACCATCGCCATGGTCGGCATCTCGCCGAAGGACAACCGGCCGAGCTATTTCGCCTTCAAATATCTGCTCGAGCGCGGCTACCGCATGATCCCGGTCAATCCAGGCCAGGCCGGCAAGGAGATTCTCGGGCAGAAGGTCTATGCCAGGCTGGCCGACATTCCGGAGCCGGTCGACATGGTCGACATCTTCCGCGGCGCCGAACACGTGCTGCCGGTCGTGCAAGAGGCGTTGGCGCTCAACCCTCAACCGCAAGTGATCTGGATGCAGCTCAGCGTGCGCAATGACGAAGCGGCGCAGCTGGCCGAACAGGCTGGGCTCAAGGTGGTGATGGATCGCTGCCCGAAGATCGAATACGGCCGGTTGTCGTCCGAGATTTCCTGGATGGGCATCAATTCGCGCACGCTCTCCTCCAAGCGCGCGCAAGTGCTCGGCAAGGGCGTGCAGCGCATGGGACTCAACAGCGCCACCTCGCGCGGCGGCGCCAGCGAGACACTCGAACCTAAACCGAATAAAGAAGACAAGTTTATCTAATTGATAAAAGCTAATTCTCGAAAAAGTTTTCCGACGCGCGAAATGCAACCGGCATGCACACCCTTGCCGTCTTACTCAATTTAAGAATGGCGGCACGCGCCGCAGAGATTGAACAATCTCTTAATCATGGTCGACCACAATGCGCACCTGAGCGGGCGTAAAAGGTTTGCACGATCTGCGCGGCACCCGAGTTTGCACTATGGCCTCTCTTGCACCATCCCGACATTGGCGCCTGCGCGATGTGCCGCTGGCCGCCGTGTTGCTGGTGTGGGCCGCCTTCGCCGCCAGCGTGATCTTCTATCTCAGCGATTGGTCTCCGGTACGGCTCGTGGCCGAGGTGAAGCCGCCACTGAACAACATCAGCCAGAAAGACGAGGATGACAGACTCTATTCCGGCTCGATCTTTGTCGTGCCGGATCGTGGCGATCGCTGTTCGGAACTCGGCTTCGATAATCGCAGCGGCAACATGTGGGATAAAGGCTTCATCAATTGCTACGAGGCAATGGCGCGAGCCAATGCGGGAAAAAAGCTTGAAGGATTAAGCAGCAATCGTCTGCGCGCCATCGGCAAGGCGTTTCACTTCGGCGGCGAGCCACAAGACGCGTTCGGCTTGAGCGCGCGGCAATAACAGCATCGTTTTGCCAAAGGCGGTCCGACAGCGAAGGCGTATCCGCCGGACCAGCGTTAGCCCCTCCTCGGCCTCTCCATTCAAGGGGAGAAATAATGTGCGGGTTGCCGTCGACCGGCAAATAATTGCCGGCGATGGCGCAAAATCGTTCGCTTTATACTATTCGCGGCCATTTCAATCGTGCCGCCTTGACGGCGCGCCCGGCGGGCCGGTAAATCGCGCCACTTTTCCGCCTTAGGTCGCTCAGGCCGCAGGCAACACCTAACGGGGCACCCATGGCCGACGCCGAACGCATTCCGGGATTTAACACGCTGGCGATCCACGCCGGCGCCAAACCCGATCCCACCACCGGCGCGCGCGCGACGCCGATCTACCAGACCACCTCGTTCGTGTTCGACGACGTCGATCACGCAGCCTCCTTGTTCGGCCTGCAAGCCTTCGGCAACATCTACACCCGCATCGGCAACCCGACCTGCGCCGTGCTGGAAGAGCGCGTCGCCGCGCTGGAAGGCGGCACCGCCGGCCTCGCGGTCGCCTCCGGCCATGCCGCGCAGGTGGTCGTGATGCATGCCCTGATGACGCCGGGCGACGAGTTCGTGGCGTCGAAGAAGCTCTATGGCGGCTCGATCAATCAGTTCAATCATTCGTTCAAGAATTTCGGCTGGAACGTGGTGTGGGCCGATCCCGACGACATTAGTTCATTCGAAAAAGCAGTGACGCCGAAGACCAAGGCGATCTTCATCGAGTCGATCGCCAATCCGGGCAGCAGCATCACCGACATCGAGGCGATCGCCAAGATCGCGCGCAAGGCCGGCGTGCCGCTGATCGTCGACAACACGCTGGCGAC
>JACQDO010000278.1 GCA_016201085.1 Hyphomicrobiales bacterium
GAAGGCACTCTTGTTCCACTCGGCGCGGAAGAACCCGCCGATCTTGACGCAGGTATCGGTGCCCGGGACGTAGTAGAACCCCGCACCGTACAGGCTGCAAATCTTCACGTACTGGACCGGCTTGGCCTTGACGGGAAGATCGGCCGCCTGTGCCCCGGCCATCGCGACGAAACCCGCTGCGGCGCCCAGAAGAAGGCTTTTCACCATCTTCATCTTGAACCTCCAAACATTGTTTCTATCATGAGAGGGTTCCGTATCCGCCCAGCGCGACAGCACCGATGGAACTTCCCCTTGCTCCCCGGAGAAACCTTTCACACCATGCGAAACGACCAACTTGGGCGCAGCGCTTGATGCGATCCGTCGACCCGGGATTCCCCCTCCATCGCTCTTGAACATCAGCTTCAATCCAATGAGTCCCCCGGCGCAACGAAAAAACATCCTTCCACAGGCGTTTAGAGTGCCTTTTCGGTTGAGTGTTGCACAAAATACACGAAATGCGCCATCCAATACCGCCAGCGCCTTGAGCGCAGCCTTGGGATTCCTGGCAACGATGGCCGGCAGCGAGCGCGCTGCCGCGCTAGGTCGCGGTCCGCAAGGGATTGACGATCTTCACTCCGGCAAAGTCTTTTTCGTTGTCGGTCACCACGACGCAATTATTCGCTTCGGCGACTGCCGCAATGATCGTGTCGAGCGCGTTCCGTGGCCGTCCTATTGCCGTTCCCTCTGCCATCAGCCGCGCCCAGACGAGCCCGGCTGCCTCATCGAAAGGGAGTATGCGGCCGGCAAAGAGTGCCTGTGGTCCTTCGGGACCGGCGAACCAGCGTTCCAACGCGCGGCGCTTCTTCCCGGCAGGTTTCTCAAGCAGACCGCGCCTGATCTCGGCGACGGTCAAGGATGCAATGAACAGGTCCTCATCGACCTGGCCGGCCATCCACGCGCTGAGTTTCGCGGAGGGAGCAGGCTTAGTGACATGACTGATGATATTGGTATCGAGAAGGTAGTGGGTCACAGGTCAACCTTGCGTCCATGTGTGACCGGGCGGGTAACCTCCAAATCCGCGCCGACCAGGGGAGAGTGTCGCAGTGCGGCGAGAATACCCCCCTTTTTCGGCGGCTCGCCCACGATTGTCCGGCTCACGGCCGCACGAATCCGCATCGCGTCCCTGTCCTTCCCGGCAAGCCGCCTTGCCAACGACCGGATCAGCTCGCGATCGGCATCGAGCCCGAGCACCTCAAAGCGAGCCATGCCGCGCTCGTTGAGGCGATTGCGATAGTTCTTGAGCGCGCGTTTCTGCGATGTGTTGCTCATGGCCGCCTCCGGAATATAGCCAGTAATATAGCTGGAAAGTTTTCGGGCGCAAGCCACATGGGCCCGGGTCACATCCCGCATGTGGTGCAGTGCCATTAGCGCGTCCGCGGGCCGCGGCGGATTTGCAGGATGAGTTGAGCGAACGCGAAACCCATCCTACGCCAGCTCAAAAGAAAAACCCCCGGCGGTTTCCCGCCGGGGGTTCTTAACTAGCTAACCTTGATCAACCGATCAGGGCCAGAAGTTATATTGCGCGCGGAAGATGCCCGCGAAGAAGTCGCTATCGCCGCCGACGAGTGTGGGCGATGTGCCCGGCGTGGTCGAGGCGTAACGAACGCCTTGCATGGCGCTGTTGACCTTCGTGTACATGACTTCGAGGCTGATATCGAGATTTGTCACGACATGCCACGTCGTCCGCGAGCCAACCTGCCAAGCCGAGAAGTTCGCGCAGCCTGCGTTGTTCCCGGCCCCGAATGCAAGACCGGTTGCGTCGTTAATCACAGTCGCGCAAACGAGGGTATCGACCGCGTTGCTGTTGGCCTTGTAGTTGTTATAGACGCCCCACAGCGACGTATTCCACTGCGGGTTCCAGTTATGTTGGATGCCGGCGATGACGTTCCATACTGTCGGCAGTTCCAGGCTACCCGCGGTAGTGCTATTGAAATAGGCGTCGTCAAACCAGCCCACCGCGATCGTGCGTCCGCTGCGCAAGCCAAACCCCGAGCCGGAGCCGGTCGTAACGCTCGGATCCGAGCAGTAGCGGGTCGCGCCCGAGCAGTAGTTGGATGCGACCGTGATGTCGTCACCCTTGCCGAGCGACGGCAGATTCAACCTGACGCCGCCGCCGATCGCAAAGCCCAACCTGTCGGCGGGGCCATTCGCGCCAGTGGCGGGAACTTGACCGAAATAGTAGGTCGCAGTGTTGTTATGCAGGGCGCCGGCGATCTGCGCCGAGCCCCACGCCTGATCGACGCGGAGGTTCGCGGTAACATCGGGAGCCTTGTTGCCGCCAGAGGACGATGGATTAGTCACGCCCGCACCGAAGGTGCCGCCAGGGCCAATGCCGGTGAGAAGGCTATTAGTGCCGGGGGCAGCCGCGCCAGCGCCGCCAATCGAGACGACCGGCAAATGCTGCTCGTTATGGTCTTCCAACGACAGCGAGCCCGACATACCGTTGCCGAACTGGGCGGTATAGGCGAGCAACGGAGTGCCGGTGCCGCCAGTGTCCATGAACAGGAAGGGAGTCTGGTTGCTGTAGGCCGGCGTCACGAAGAAGTCATAGAACGACTTCGACTTGCCGAGCGTGAAGCCAGCGAGCTGAATAAAGCCGCGGTCGTAATACGCAGTCGCACCCGTCGCGCCAACGGTCGCATCGCCGGTCGACCACTGCCAGCCGCCGCGCGCATAGGTACGCAGCGTGCCGTATTCGGTCTGCGAGCGCATATCCAACGACACGACGCTGCGGGAGCGGTCAACCAGTTGACGCTGCGTGCGCGTATGCAACGAGTCATTACCACCAGCTGAGCTAGCAGCTGCGCCGTTGTTATACTGCGCCGCGAACGAGCCGAAGGACTGAAAATTCCACTCGGCGCGGAAGAACCCGCCGATCTTGAGGCAGGTATCGGTGCCCGGGACGTAGTAGAACCCCGCACCGTACAGGCTGCAAATCTTCACGTACTGGACCGGCTTGGCCTTGACGGGAAGATCGGCGGCCTGCGCCCCAGTCAACGCAACGAGACCCGCTGCGGCGCCCAGGAGAAGGCTTTTCACCATCTTCATCTTGAACCTCCAAACATTGTTTCTATCATGAGAGGGTTCCGTATCCGCCCAGTGCGACCGCACCGAAGGAACTTCCCCTTGCTCCCCACTCCCTGAAAAACTTTTCGCATCGAGCATCGATACGATCGGTCCAAACAGGCAGCACGACACGGGGATGCCCCCCTCCGTCGCATCGCAGACATTAGCCGATGAGTCCTACCGCGCAACGAAGAAGCGCTCTGCCCACAGGCTTTTGCGGTGCTTTTCGGCCGAGTGTTGCGCAAAAAACACGCAATACATTAAGGCCCGGGCCAAGGCCTGCCCCGCTCGCTGCTTGCAACCGATCGACGTTATTTATCATTTTTATTCAATGAGTTACGGACGCTGCCGGCCGCGCCCAACCAGCTAACTAATAACGCTAAGACGGTCGAAATCGAAGGATTTGGGCGCCTTTGGCAGTGTTTCGGGTCAAAGCACGCCCAATCCGATGGCAGCCGTCGCCGGCCGGCCAAGAAGATTCGGGCCTCGTCTCAGGATGTCGGCGACGAATCGCTTTAGCGCAACCGCTTTCGCGCAAAAGCGCGTCCGGATGCCGTCTTGAGATAACGTTCAAATGCCACAGCCTTATTCTCGTCAGAGAAAGCGAAATAAGAAACGAGCCGCCACGGCTTGAATTTGGCTGTGTGCATCGACTGTCCAGCATTATGGCTTGCGATTCTAGCGCGCAAATTTCCGGTCAACCCAACGTAGGTTTGCTTGGGATCGCGAACACTTTCGAGGAAATAGACGTATTTCATAATACCGCCCGTCTTCGCCCTTCGGGCTACGACGGGCACCCGCCTATGCAGGGCCTTGCCCGCCGTAGCCCGCAGGGCGAAGGCGGGTGGCGGAGCCGGAGGGATTCGAACCCTCGATACGCCTTTGGAGCGTATAACGGTTTAGCAAACCGCCGCCTTCAGCCACTCGGCCACAGCTCCGTTTTGCTGCATATGCCCGACACCATTCATCTTAGCAAGAAAACTTACGCCATGCATGGAATTTCACATCGCGGCGACCGGTGCTGAAATATTTGCTACGCACGCAAACCGAAACGACTCGACCGGGGTTATTCCGTCGAGCG
The DNA here is from genome assembly GCA_016201085.1 of Hyphomicrobiales bacterium. GTDB lineage: Bacteria > Pseudomonadota > Alphaproteobacteria > Rhizobiales > Xanthobacteraceae > Pseudolabrys. The sequence goes on from JACQDO010000278.1 coordinate 4,187, forward strand.
GCAAAATTTTAGGAGCTGTGCCATGCTGAAGCGGATTGCGGGATTACTGGCCGTCTTAATTTCGATGGCCATGCCGATGGTCGCCTCGCCCGCCAGCGCGGAGGTCTTTTATCCCTGGTGTGCTCTCTACAAAGACGGCGGCGGCGGCGCCACCAATTGCGGCTTCGTCACCGTGGCACAATGCAGGGCTGCCATCAGCGGCGCCGGCGGCATGTGTTACGAGAATCCGGCCGATCCCAGGCCGGGCGACCGACCGGTCAAAATCCGCAAAACACATCGCAAACAGCACTAACGGCAACGCAAGCTATGCGGCCTTGCGGGGGATTTGAGCGCTAAGCGGCGACGCGAACGGCCATGACTTCAATCGGCACCGGCGCTTGCGGGTTGCTTTTCAGCCAGTCGCGCGCCGCGCGCTGGGCGCAGCCGATCTCGGCGTCGCTCATCTGCTCGGCGATCTCGCGGCGCAGCCGCGCGCCGTCGACGTGGCCACGCATGGAAGCGATGTTGAACCATTTGTGCGCCTGCACCAGGTCGATCGCCACGCCCGCGCCCGAGGAATAGATCATGCCGAGCGTAAAGCAGTCTCCGGCATCGGCCGGTTCAACGACCGGCAACGCCGCCGCCATCTCGATGTCCGCCATCTTGGCCTCCCCTTTGTCGCGATGGCATCAGCCCCTGATGGCCAACCGCGTCCCTGTCGCCCGGCTTATTTGTCCCGTCCGAGCACCGCGATCATCGGGAGAAAATTTGAATGACAGTTTAAGTGACGCGCTTAATCGAACATGAAGACGCGGCGTCGCGCCGCATGGCGGGCCGCGCTAAACGTCGTAATACGGCCGCAAATGCACTATTCGGGTCATGCGTTGAGGAAGCGCTAACCGCGCCGATTCAGTGGGAACTAACCACGGGCCAATATCCTTGAACCGGTATCGATGGAACTTCGTGCGATGAAGAATATCTATGCGGCCGTGTTCGGCCTCGCCATTTTGTCGAGCGCGGCGCTGGCCGGCGAGCCGGAGGGCGCTTGGCTGTCGGAGGACGGCTATACCAAAGTCAATTTGTCGCAATGCGGCGGCAAGCTGTGCGGCACCGTGGTTTGGCTCAAAAGACCCAACGATCCCGACACCGGCAAGCCGAAAACCGACACGCTCAATCCCGATCCGGCCAAGCGCTCGCGTCCCCTGCTCGGCTTGCAGGTGGTGCACGGTCTGACGCCGAGCGGCCCGAACAAATGGTCGGGGCTGATCTACAATGCCGACGACGGCCGCACCTACAGCGCGCACATGATCCCGGACGGCAATATCGCCAAAGTCCAAGGCTGCGTGTTGGGTATTCTCTGCCAGACGCAAAACTGGA
>JACQDO010000023.1 GCA_016201085.1 Hyphomicrobiales bacterium
CCCAAGCTGAAGACCAAATCGGGCGCTAAAAAGCGCTTCAAGATCACCGCGTCGGGCAAGGTGAAGTACCAGCAATCCGGCAAACGCCACGGCATGATCAAGCGGACCACCAAGCAGATCCGCGAACATCGCGGCACCAAGGTGCTGTTCAAGACCGACGGCGACAACATCAAGAAATACTTTCTGCCTAACGGCTGATCCGTATTGCGGGCGGCCTTAGGCCGCCGTTGTCCCCCTCGATCGTTTGCCCGTTTCGTCCCAGGATTTGCAAGGAGTTCATCCATGTCTCGCGTCAAGCGCGGCGTCACCGCCCACGCCAAGCACAAGAAAGTCTACAAGGCCGCCAAGGGCTATTACGGCCGCCGCAAGAACACCATCCGCGTCGCCAAGCAGGCGGTGGAGAAGGCCAACCAATACGCCTTCCGCGACCGCAAGCGGCGCAAGCGCACTTTCCGCGCGCTGTGGATCCAGCGCCTGAACGCCGCGGTGCGCCCCTTCGGCCTCAACTACAGCAAGTTCATCGACGGGCTGGCCAAGGCCGGCCTGGTGGTCGACCGCAAGGTGCTGTCCGATCTCGCCATCCACGAGCCGGCGGCCTTTCAGGCGATCGTGGAAAAGGCCAAGGCCGCGTTGCCGGCGTAACTTCAGCGTGTCGTGCCCCGCGAAAGCGGGGCACCCAGTAACCACCGGCTTATCGTAATCTCTCATGCGCTGGGGTTACTGGATCGTCCGCTTTCGCGGACGATGACAGTGCACGGGGTCCCCCATGACCGACTTCGCGAAGCTCGAACGGGAAATTCTCGCAAGCATCGCCGCCGCCAAGGACGAAGCGGCGCTGGAAGCCGTGCGCGTGGCGGCGCTCGGCAAGAGCGGCTCGGTGTCGGCGCTGTTGAAGACACTCGGCGCGATGACGCCGGACGAGCGCAAGGTGCAAGGCCCGGCGATCAATGGCTTGAAGGACCGCGTCGGCGCCGCTATCGCCGCCGCCAAGGACACGCTCGCCGCCCACGCGCTCGATGCCAAGCTCAGCAGCGAAACCGTCGACGTCACGCTGCCGGTGCGCGAGCCGCCGACTGAGGCGGGCCGCGTGCATCCGATCAGCCAGGTGATCGACGAGCTCACCGCGATCTTCGCCGACATGGGCTTCGCGGTGGCGGAAGGTCCCGACATCGAGACCGACGATTACAACTTCACCAAGCTGAATTTCCCGGAAGGCCATCCGGCGCGGGAGATGCACGACACTTTCTATTTCCCGCCGAAAGCGGACGGCTCGCGCCTGTTGCTGCGCACGCACACCTCGCCGGTGCAGGTGCGCACCATGCTCGGGCAGAAGCCGCCGATCCGCGTGATCTGCCCCGGCCGCACCTATCGCAGCGACTCGGACCAGACCCACACGCCGATGTTCCACCAGGTCGAGGGCCTGGTGATCGACAAGGGCTCGCACCTCGGCCACCTGAAGTGGATCTTGCAGGAATTCTGCAAGGCCTTCTTCGAGGTCGACAACGTCAATATGCGTTTCCGCCCGTCGTTCTTTCCGTTCACCGAACCGTCGCTGGAAGTCGACATCCAGTGCAAGCGCGACAAAGGCGAGATCAGGTTCGGCGAGGGCGAGGATTGGCTGGAGATTCTCGGCTGCGGCATGGTGCATTCCAATGTGCTGCACAATTGCGGGCTCGACCCGGATGAGTACCAGGGCTTCGCCTGGGGCTTGGGCATCGACCGCATCGCCATGCTGAAATACGGCATGAACGATCTGCGCGCCTTCTTCGAGGCCGACGTGCGCTGGCTCAATCACTACGGCTTCCGGCCGCTCGATTTCCCGACGCTGGCGGGGGGATTGAGCGCATGAAATTCACTTTGCCCTGGCTGAAAGAGCATCTCGACACCGACGAGCAGCTCGCGGGAATCGTCGACAGACTCACCATGATCGGGCTCGAGGTCGAGAACGTCGAGGACAAGGCGGCGCTGTTGAAGCCGTTCGTCATCGCCAATGTGATCTCGGCCGAGAAACATCCGAACGCCGACCGGCTGCGCGTCTGCATGGTCGACATCGGCCAAGTCGAAAAAGGTGGCAAGCCCATTCAGGTGGTGTGCGGCGCGCCCAACGCGCGCGCCGGCATGAAGGGCGTGTTCTCGCCGCCCGGCACCTTCATCCCCGGCAAGAACATCACGCTGACGGTCGGCACCATTCGCGGCGTGGAAAGCCGCGGCATGCTGTGCTCGGCGGCCGAGCTGATGATCTCGGACGATCACGACGGCATCATCGAGCTGCCGGCCGATGCGCCGGTAGGCCAAAGCTACGTCGAATGGGCCGGCGTCAGCGAGCCGGTGATCGACATCAACCTCACGCCCAACCGGCCGGACTGCAACGGCGTCAATGGCATCGCGCGCGATCTCGGCGCTGCCAGCATCGGCGCCTTCAAGGACCGCCCGCCAAAGCCGGTCAAAGGCAGCTTCCCCTGTCCGGTGAAGGTGACGCTCGATTTCGGCGCCACGCCGTCGCTCTGCCCGGCCTTCGGCCTGCGGCTGGTCAAGGGCGTCAAGAACGGCCCGTCGCCCGACTGGCTACAGAAGCGGCTTGCGGCAATAGGTCTGCGCCCCATCAACGCGCTGGTCGACATCACCAATTTCATCACCTACGACCGCAACCGGCCGCTGCATGTGTTCGACGCCGCCAAGGTGCACGGCCATCTCACCGTGCGCCGCGCCAAGGACGGCGAGACGCTGCTGGCGCTCGACGGCAAGACCTACCCGCTCGACTCCGGCATCTGCGTGATCGCCGACGACAACGGTGTCGAGTCGCTCGCCGGCATTATGGGCGGCGAGGCGTCGGGCTGTTCGGCGACCACCACCGACGTGCTGATCGAATCGGCGCTGTGGGACGAGCTCAACATCGCGCAGACCGGGCGCAAGCTCGGTATCAATTCCGACGCGCGCTATCGCTTCGAGCGCGGCGTCGATTACGCCTTCATGCTGCCGGGCCTGGAACTGGCGACGCAGATGGTGATCGATTTCTGCGGCGGCGAGCCTTCCGAAGTCGTGCTGGCCGGCGATCCGACGCCAAAAGAGAAAATCGTCGACTTCCCCTTGAGCGAATTGCCGCGGCTGGCCGGCCTGAAAATGACGCTGCCCGACGTGCGCCGCACGCTGGAGAAACTCGGCTTCTTCGCCGCCGGCCAGGGCGAGCGGGTGAAGGTCGCGGTGCCATCGTGGCGGCCGGACGTGCACGGCCGCGCCGACATCGTCGAGGAGCTGGTGCGCATCGTCGGCGTCGACAAGGTGCCGGCAACGCCGTTCCCGCGCGGGCCGAATGCGCGGAAACCCGTGCTGACCTCGATCCAGAACCGTACGCGCAAGGCCAAGCGCGCGCTGGCCGGACGCGGGCTGACCGAGGCGGTGACCTGGTCGTTCGTGAGCAAGCGCGAGGCCGAGCTGTTCGGCGGCGGCGCGCCCGCGCTGGCGCTGGCCAATCCGATCGCGGCCGAGCTGTCCGACATGCGGCCAAGCCTCATTCCCGGATTGATCGGGGCGGTGCAGCGCAATGCCGACCGCGGGCTTCCCGACGTCGCGCTGTTAGAGGTTGGGCAGATTTTCAAGGGCGACCGGCCGGAGGATCAGCTCACCGCCGCCACCGGCCTGCGCCGCGCGCTCGCCAAGGGCAGCGGCATCGGCCGCCACTGGTCGGGCAAGACCGAGCCGGTCGACGCCTTCGACGCCAAAGGCGACGCCTTCGCGGTGCTGGCGGCGGCGGGCTGCCCGATGCAGGCGCTGCAGGTGGTGCCCGGCGGACCGGCCTGGTTCCACCCCGGCCGCAGCGGCACAATTCAAATTGGCCCACAGAACGTGCTCGGGTTTTTCGGCGAGCTGCATCCGCGCGCCATTGCCGCGCTCAAGGCCGAAGGCCCGCTGGTGGGCTTCGAGGTGCTGCTGGAAAAAATCCCCGAGCCGAAGGCCAAGCCGACCCGGGCCAAGCCTTTGCTCGAACTGTCGCCGTTCCAGCCGGTCGAACGCGATTTCGCCTTCGTGGTCGACGCCAAAGTCAAGGCCGCCGACATCGTGCGCGCGGCACAAAGCGTCGACAAGAAGCTGATCGTCGGCGTCACGCTGTTCGACGTTTACGAAGGCAC
>JACQDO010000024.1 GCA_016201085.1 Hyphomicrobiales bacterium
ATGGCTGGATCAGGCTTGCGCCCATTGTCCAATATTCCCCACTGCTGCCTCCCGTAGGAGTCTGGGCCGTGTCTCAGTCCCAGTGAGGCTGGTCATCCTCTCAGACCAGCTACCGATCGTCGCCTTGGTGCGCCATTACCACACCAACTAGCTAATAGGACGCGGGCCGATCTTTCGGCAATAAATCTTTCCCCCGAAGGGCGTATCCGGTATTAGCTCAAGTTTCCCTGAGTTATTCCGAACCGAAAGGCACGTTCCCACGCGTTACTCACCCGTCTGCCACTCTGTATTGCTACAGCGTTCGACTTGCATGTGTTAGGCCTGCCGCCAGCGTTCGCTCTGAGCCAGGATCAAACTCTCAAGTTGGATGAGATTTTGATTTCCGGCTTAGTCATAACGTTTGACGAGGTCCCTACACGTCTGACCGTTTGCACGGCCAGGCAATGTAGAAAACCTTGAAACGTAAGACCGCCGAAGTCTCTTCCAAAGCCGACCATCTTGAAGAATCGCTTCTTCCCGAAGGGCCGGCCCGCAAGGACCTCGCCGCCTACGTTTCTCTTTCTTCCGATTCACTTGTCAAACAGCCCGGGGATCTGGCGATCCCCCTCCCCGGTTGCCCGAAGAGCGTCGAAGAAGCTCATGCATCCGAGTACAATCGGATACCGTTTCACTGTTCCAGTGAGGAGCTTCAGAGGCGCGCAATCGCGCCGTAAGCGGACGGCGCGCCGATGGGTGGTATATCGGCTTTGGCCGGACGGCTTGTCAACCGGAAATCAGGCGTTTTTTCGCCGTGGCGTTTTCCATTTGTCCATTATCCATCGCGCTTTCGGACCCTCGGCAAAACCTTGCCTTAAAAGATACCGCGCCGCACTCAAGCCATATTCCTGGGTCGTCCTTAGGGTTCAGTTCGAGGGATGGAGTCGCTGCGGGGGCATCCTGCCACCGTCAATCCGCTGAATTAACGAGGCTCCCGACCCGTCATTGACGGGCCGGGGGTCAACCGGCATCGTGCCGGCGCTAGTTCGAGCGGTGTGCCGACAGCCACGGGGCTGACGGGGTTGCGGCAAATTTTCCTTCGATCGTGAAGCGCAAGGGGACGGCGAGCTTGGACCCAATACGGTCGCGCGGCGCATATCGATCGAGGCTCGCCGACGCCATCGAGCTCGGCAACGAACCGCCGCTGTCGGTCGACGGCGGCACCAGCGGCTTCGTCGATCGCCGCCGCGTTTCCGTGCAATGGTTTGCCGGCACGATCCTGACCGCGCTCTGCGGCGCTGCCTTGATGGGCGGCGCCGTTTTCACGTCGCTCGACGGCGAAACCAATTTCGCATCGCTGCCCGAGCGGGTCGAAGTGGCGCTACGCGGCGCGCTCGGCGTCGGCGGCGACAAGATTGGCGCGCGCAAGAGCGACCGGCTGCCGACAGCGGAAGAACCGTCGTTCGCCCGCCAGGTGATCCGCGTCTCCACAATCACGCGCTCCGGCAACCACGAGGTTGTCCGCGTACGACCGTTCGTGCGCATCGCCGGCAATCTGTCGCTCACCGTTTCCGATCTCACCGCCAATATCCCGCCCTTCAATCCGCAACGCATGCTGGCCGAATCCGCACCCGGCGGCAGTGCCGTCAACTCCGATGAAGCGCCGGCAGCCGAGCCGGATGCCGAAGTCTCGTTCGTGATGCGCGATCTCACGCCGATGATGCCGAAGCTCAAGATCGCGCTGCTGACGCCGACCGACGATGTCGTGGCGCGCGTGCGTGAAGCAGCCGACTGGAGCAATAAGAACGCCAATCATCTGCCGGTCGCGGCCGACGTCACCGGCATCAAGCTGGCCTATGCCGGCGTCGGTACGCGCGACCCTTACGCCGGTTTCGAAGCCCGCGTCGTGCCGGAGAACATTACGCTGCTGCCGAAGACCGCCATTCAGACCACCGGAGGCAATGCATTCAATGAGCGCGTGATCGTGGCCAAGAAGGGCGAAAATGTATCGACCATCTTGCGCGATCTCGGCGCCATGCCCGAAGACATCGGCGCAATCGCCAAAGTGCTCGGACCGCGCGGCCGTGACGGCGGCGTCAAGGAAGGGCAGAAGCTGCGCGTGCTGATGGCGCCGGTCGCCGGCGGCCAGCGATTGCAGCCGATCCGCGTGATCATCGCCAGCGATGCATCGATCGACGCGGTGGCGGCATTATCCGACACCGGCAAATATGTCGCGGTCGATGTGAGAAACGTCGACACCGAGGTGGCCGAATCTTCCGAAGATGCCAACGACGACACCGCCGGCGTGCGGCTCTATCAGAGCGTCTACGAAACCGCGATGCGCAACCAGATTCCACGCCCGATCATCGATGAACTGGTGCGCATTTACTCCTACGACGTCGACTTCCAGCGCAAGGTGCAGCCCGGCGATTCCTTCGAAGTGCTTTATGCGGGAGAGGAAGAGGCCCCGGTCGCCGACAATCGCAGCGACGTGCTGTTCGCCGCGCTCACCGTCGGCGGCGAAGCCAAGAAGTTCTATCGCTTCCAGTCGCCGGACGACGGACTGGTCGATTACTACGACGAGGGCGGCAAGAGCGCCAAGAAGTTCCTGGTGCGCAAGCCGTTGGCCGAAGGCATCATGCGCTCGCCCTTCGGTATCAGGCGCCATCCGATTCTCGGCTACACCAAGATGCACACCGGTGTCGACTGGTCGGCGCCGAGCGGTACGGCGATCTATGCCTCCGGCAACGGCACGGTCGAGAAGGAAGGCTGGGAGTCCGGCTACGGCAAATACATCCGCATCCGCCACAATAACGGCTACGAGACCGCCTACGGCCATATGAGCGCCTATGCGCGCGGCGTCGAGGAAGGTAAGCGCGTGCGGCAAGGCCAGGTGATCGGTTTCGTTGGCTCCACCGGCCTGTCGACCGGCTCGCACCTGCATTACGAAATCCTGGTCAACGGCCGCTTCGTCGATCCGATGCGTATCAAGCTGCCGCGCGGCCGCGTTCTGGAAGGCGGCATGCTGGCGGATTTCGAGCAGGAACGCGAACGGCTCGACGGCATCATGGCGCGCAAGCCCGCGCGCGTGGCCTCGAGCGGACAGTCGGTGAGGTAGAATTCCCCCGCTTGTCCCCGCGCAAGCGGGACCCAGTTCTTTCATGCGTTGCAGCGCTGGATTCTCGCTTGCGCGGGAATGAGCGGAGCCTGACTACGCCGCCTGCGCCACCTTGCCGTTGAAGGTGAGGCCCAGCTTGTCGCCCAGCACGGTGACCTTCTCGCCGTCCTTGATCTTGCCGGCAAGGATCATCTCGGCGAGCGGGTCCTGCACCGACTTCTGGATCACGCGCTTCAACGGACGCGCGCCATAGGCCGGGTCCCAGCCTTTGTCGGCCAGCCAGTCGCGCGCGCTCGGCTCGAGCTTGAGGACGATCTTGCGATCGTCCAGCAGCTTTTGCAGGCGCGTCATCTGGATGTCGACGATGCGGCCCATCTCCGCTTTCTTCAGGCGATGGAACAGGATGATCTCGTCGACGCGGTTGAGGAATTCCGGACGGAACGCCGCGCGCACCACGCCCATGACCTGATCGCGCACCACATCGGTATCCTCGCCTTCCGGTTGGTTGACCAGATAGTCGGAGCCGAGATTCGACGTCATGACGATGAGCGTATTGCGGAAGTCCACGGTGTGGCCCTGCCCGTCGGTCAGCCGTCCGTCGTCGAGCACTTGCAGCAGGACGTTGAACACGTCCGGATGCGCCTTCTCGATCTCGTCGAACAGCACGACCTGATAAGGCCTGCGCCGCACCGCCTCCGTCAGCGCCCCGCCCTCGTCGTAACCGACATAGCCCGGAGGCGCGCCGATCAGCCGCGCGAC
>JACQDO010000270.1 GCA_016201085.1 Hyphomicrobiales bacterium
CGGTCGCCAAACCGCCCCAGCCCATATTCAATCCCAGCCATCGGCCACTCCCGCGAATCAGTTGACTCACGGAATCAGCCGCGCAATCGCTCGGCAAGATGTGTGAACATGACAGCCGCGCTTCGCGGGGGAGGGAATGCTACTTCTCGTCCTCGATTGGATTGCGCAGCACGCCGATGCCCTCGATCTCGACTTCGACGGTGTCGCCCGGCTTCATCCACACCGGATCGGGCTTGCGCGCATGGCCGACGCCGGACGGCGTGCCGGTGAACAGGAGATCGCCCGGCTCCAGCGTAATGCCCTCGGTGAGATAGACTAGCGATTCCGCCACCGGAAACATGAACAGATCGGTGTTGGACGACTGCATGGTGTTGCCGTTGAGCCGGGTCTGGATCTTGAGACCCTTGCCGCCCTTGGGCAGTTCGTCGGCCGTCACTATCCACGGGCCGATGCTGCCGGTGCGGTCGAAATTCTTGCCCATGCCCCACTGCGTGGTGTGGCGCTGATATTCCCGCACCGAGCCTTCGTTGCCGCAGGTATAGCCGGCGATGCAGTCGGTCGCGTTGGCAAGCGTGAGATGCTTGGCGCGTTTGCCGATGATCACGATCAGTTCGCCCTCGTAGTCGAGCTGGATCGACGTTTTCGGCCGCAGCAGCGGCTGCATGTGCGGCGTCAGCGACGTCAGCATGCGGAAAAAGATCGACTGGAATTTCGGGATGTTGTCCTTCTGCGGGCCTTCCTTGACGTGATCGAGATAATTCAGCCCGAGGCAGACGATCTTGCCGGGATTGGCCACCGGCAGCGCGAATTTCAAGCCGGCAAGCGGGATGCGCGCGGACGCCGGCGCCTTGGCGGCAAGCACAGCGAGCGGTTTCAGGTCGCCATCATGGGCGCGCAGATATTCGCCGAGATCGCCCGGGATGCTGGCATCCACCGCCTTGAAATCGATGACGCTGTCGCCGTCGACCACGCCAAACCGCACACTATTGTTTGCTTGGAAACCGACGATCTTCATGAAGTCCCTGCCCTGCTGTGATGCATAGCGGCGCATGACTTAGCGCAGGCAATTCATTTCGGGAAGGTCACTCAAAATTATTGTCATTCCGGGACGGCCCGAAGGGCCGGACCCGGAATCCAGATGCAGATTCGGCGGGCGTTTCTGGATTCCGGGTTCGCTCGCTTTACTCGCGCCCCGGAATGACGAGAAGGGTTTACCCGCCCAACCTGAACGCCTGGATCGAGAAATAGTCGGAGCGGTCGGTCCACACGCCGGCAGGCGTCCAGCCGACGCCACGCGCCAGCGCGCCCAGCGATTCGATACTGTACTTGTAGCTGTTCTCGGTGTGGATGGTCTCGCCGGCGCGGAACTCGAAGGTTAAGCCGGCCACCCTCACCTTCTGCCGCTTCAGGCTGGCGAGATGCATCTCGATGCGGCTGCGCTCGCGATTATAGAAGGCGTGGTGCTCGAAGGCGTCGAGCTTGAAGGTGCCGCCGAGTTCGCGATTGATGCGCTTGAGCAGATTGAGATTGAACTTGGCGGTGACGCCGGCGGCATCGTTATAGGCGGCGTTGAGCACCTCGACCGGCTTGATCAGGTCGGCGCCGACGATCAGCATCGCGCCCGCGCCCAGGATATTCGCCGCATTGCGCAGGAACCCCGCCGCTTCGTGCGGCTCGAAATTGCCGATGGTGGAGCCGGGGAAAAATCCGACCCGCGCCGGCGCAGATTTGGCGGCGGGCGGCAGCTTGAAAGCGTGCGTGATGTCGGCCCTGACCGGCAGCACCTTGAGCCACGGGAAGTCGGGCCGCAACTCGATCGCCTCCTGCTCCAGCATCTACCCGCAGATATCGACCGGCACGTAGGCGGCGAGCCTGGGGGCGGCGCGCAGCAGAATGCGCACTTTCCGGTTCGAGCCGCTGCCGAATTCGACCAGCGCGGCGCCTTGCGGAATGAGTTTGGCAATGTCGCCGGCATGATCGCGCAGGATGTCCATCTCGCAGCGAGTCGGATAGTACTCGGGCAGCTCGGTGATGCGTTCGAACAATTGCGAACCGGCGCCGTCATAAAAATACTTCGCCGGCAAACGCTTCGGCGTTGCGCGCAAGCCTTCGAGCACGTCGGTTTCGAAGGCGGAGACTTCCGCGCTTGGCTGCGGGTTACGTTTGCGGGCGACTGCGACCATGGCGTTACTCCTCACACAAACTCGACGAGCCGCAGCCCACTGAACTGCCAGCGCGCCGGCGGATAGAAGAAATTGCGGTAGCTGGCGCGCGCGTGGCCCTCGGGCGTCGCCAGCGACGAGCCGCGCAGCACCATCTGGCTGACCATGAACTTGCCGTTGTATTCGCCGAGCGCACCCTCGGCCGCGCGATAACCCGGATAGGGCAGATAGGCGCTGCGCGTCCATTGCCAGGCGCTGCCGAAGGCATCGGCCAGGAGCCCCGCACGCGCCGCAACCTCCCATTCCGCCTCGCTCGGCAGATGCTTGCCGGCAAAGCGGGCGAAGGCCTCGGCCTCGTAGTAGCTGACATGCAGCACGGGCGCCGACGGGTCGACCGGCTTGAGGCCGGCGAGCGTCATTACATGCCAGGCGTCGGCGACCTGCCGCCAGTAGCCGGGCGCCTGCCAGCCTTCCGCCTGCGCCAGCGTCCAACCGTCCGACAGCCAGAGCGACGGCGTGGTGTAGCCGCCGGCGGCGATGAATGCGAGCCACTCGGCATTGCTCACCAGATGACGCGCGATGCGCAGGCGCGGGATCAGTTCGTCATGGCGCGGCAGCTCGTTGTCGAAACAATAGCCCTCGCCGTTGTGGCCGATCGCATGGATACCCTCCGGAATCTCCACTAAGCCACGCGGGCCTGGTCCGGGCCGCAGGGGCTGCCAGTCCGCGTCGTAGACCGGGTCGGTCGGATTCTGCGCGAAGGCGTGCAGGATGTCGGTGAGCAGCAGCTCCTGATGCTGCTGTTCGTGATGCAGGCCGATCTCGAGGATTTCGAATACGCGCGCGGCCTCCGCCGCCGGCACATTCTCGATCAGCCGCTCGATCGCGGCGTCGACATGGGCACGGAAGCCGGCGACGTCGTCGCCGTTCGGCCGCGTGATCAGACCGCGGTTGGGGCGCGCGTGGCGCGGACCGGCGGCGACGTAATAGGAGTTGAACAGGAAGGCGAAGCGCTCGTCGAAAACCGTATATGACGGATCGTGCGGCTTGAGCAGAAACTGCTCGAAGAACCAGGTGACGTGGGCGCGATGCCATTTGGTCGGACTGGCGTCGGCCATCGACTGCACGATCTGGTCCTCGGCCGACAGATGCGCCGCGCGCCGCTCGGTTTCCGCGCGCACCCGCCGGAACGCCGCCAGCCAGGCGCCGCGCGCGGCATCGGTCAGCGGTGCCGGCGTATTCGCGGCTGTGCGCGGAGCGGGGCAGATTGCGCGGCGCGGCATGGCGGGTCTCCGTCGATCATCTCAAAGGGACGCGGCAGTGATTGTAGGTACGGATACGAATTATGAGCGCAATTGTTCCATCGGTATCCCAGGGGGCAACCCGGAATCGGTGTCCGCGCCGCGGCTGACGCGGTTGTGATGCTGGCGTGAATTATTCGAAAATATCGACGTGGCCGGGAGGCCGACTTTGGTAGCGGGGGAGGGACGCGCTACCACATCCGAAGCTCCGCAAAAATCTCCTTGAAAATCAGATAGTTCGCCCGAAAGAGGTAGCGAGTCCGTCGGTGAATCATCTCTATGAGATGTAGCACCGACATGCGCGCCTCGGAAAGGCGAACGATGGCACGGCCAAGTTACCTCGGCCGCCTCGCAAGCGGCCGGTATTATCTACAGAAAAAACTGAACAGGCACGCCGCGGCCCTTTACGGCCGGCCAATTCTGAGGGCGTCATTAAGGACAGGAAATTTTAACGAGGCGCGGAGAAGGCTGTTGGACACTCTAGGGCACCTCGAAAAATAGCATGCTCCTCGGACCTGTGCGAGTCTGCTGCCTGACGGCTGCCGCCTGACGGCATGATTCTCGGAGCCAGACGATGGGGCAGCTTGGATTTTTTGATACGGATAATCGGCTGGCGACACTTTCGGCGAAGGGTGATCCGCTTGAGGCAATCGACCGGCTGGTGCCATGGGAGAGCTTTCGCCGCGACATTGAGGCTGCGGTTCTGACGCCTGAGGCAGAGCGCAAGAGTGCGGCCGGTCGGAAGCCGATCGATGCGATCGTGTTGTTCCGAATGCTGATCTTGCAGTCGCTGTATAATCTCTCGGACGAGCAGGTCGAGTACCAGGTGCGCGATCGCCTCTCGTTTACGCGGTTTCTCACTTCCGGTATCGAGGACTGCATCCCGGACGGCACGACGTTGTGGCTGTTCCGCGAGAAACTCGCCAAGGCTGGCGTCATTGAAAAGCTGTTCGATCGCTTTGACCGGTATCTTGGCGCGAAGGGCTACATTGCGCGTGGCGGACAGATCATCGATGCCAGCATCGTGCCCGTGCCCAAACAACGGAACACGCGGGAAGAGAACGAGGCAATCAAGGGTGGCCAGACGCCCAAGGTGTGGGAGAAGAAGCCAGCCAAAAACCGGCAGAAGGACAAGGATGCACGCTGGACCAAGAAGCATGGGCGGAGCTTTTACGGCTACAAGAACCATGTGAATGCAGATGCCACGCACAAACTGATCCGGCGCTATGACGTGAGTGATGCGGCAGTCCACGACAGCCAGAAGCTGGATGGGCTTCTGAACAAAGCCAACACGTCTGCGGACGTGTTCGCCGACAGTGCCTATCGCTCGGCCGAGACTGAGGCGAGGCTCAAGGCCCGCGGCTTTCGCAGCCATATCCACGTCCGCGCGACGCGCAATCATCCGCTCTCACAGCGGCAGGAGGAAGCAAACCGGAAGAAGAGCCAGGTTCGAGTTCGCATCGAGCATGTGTTTGGAGCTCAGGAAACTTCAGCCGGCGGCCGGCTTGTGCGGACGATCGGCATCGTCAGAGCGCGAGCGAAGATCGGATTGCAGAACCTCGTGTACAACGTCCGCCGCCTCGTGACGCTGGAGCGGATGGCTGCAGCATGAGAGAAAAAGTCAGCATATGCCGCGCCCAAAGCACGCCGGAGGCATACGGCGGAACCGCACCGGCGCCAAATCATCTGTCAATTGCCCGCCGATCCGCGCTGACTGACTATCGCGCAGCAAAAACGCTATTGTTCGAAGTGCCCTTAGGGATGTCCGGCATCAGCATCTGGATGTGCCAGAATCTCTTCGACCTTAACCTGCAGATGCTCAAGGATCTCATTGATCATTGTTCTCTTCTTCTCGCTTAGCGCTGCGAGAATACGTTCGTTCCGAGCC
>JACQDO010000025.1 GCA_016201085.1 Hyphomicrobiales bacterium
CGGCAGCGCCGCCGCCTTCGTCGATGCGATCGACCAGGCCGGCCTGACCGCGCGCGCGCTGCCGCGCCGCTATATCGAAGTGATCAAGCCGGTGCGCGTCGTCAGAGGCGAATCCTGTGGCGAATTGCGGCCCTACAGCCATGGTTTCCGGGTCGAGGCCGAAATCGCCTTCGATCATCCGCTGATCGGCAAGCAGGCGATCGCGCTCGACATCGAGCCCGCCACGTTCCGACGCGAAATCGCGCGCGCGCGCACCTTCGGCTTCATGCGCGACGTCGCCAAATTGTGGAGCGCCGGTTATGCGCTCGGCGCCTCGTTCGAGAACACGCTGGTGATCAGCGAGGACCGCGTGCTCAATCCGGACGGCCTGCGTTATTCTGACGAGTTCGTGCGCCACAAGGTGCTCGACGCCGTCGGCGATCTGGCGCTTGCCGGCCAGCCGCTGCTGGCCGCCTACCGCACCGTGCGTGGCGGCCACAAGCTCAACCACGCGGTACTGTCGGCGCTGATGGCCGACCGAAGCGCTTGGCGCCTGGTCGAGGCGGCGGAGCCGGCCCGCCGCATGCGCGGCCACGCCGATATCGGCGCCGGCATGGTGGCGCCCGCCTTTGGGCCGGAAGTGTCCTGAATCGCGCCATTTCTGCGCATGATCTGATCCGAAAACCGGTTTCCACTTTTCGGGATCATGCGTCGGATTTACGGTTAACCCTCCGCCTTAATCCCGGCCGAATGTGGCGCTTAATCGCTTGGCGGGACCGCATATTCTCGTTTACACCAATGCGGATGCGGGTTGCTGCAGGGGGTTGCGCAACCTTATCCAAGGGATCGGACACAATCGCGTGGATGAGTTTGTGCCGAACGGCATCATGCCAATGACGCAGCCTGAACGCGCCAGCCGCCGCGGTCGCTTGGCGCGCGTATTGGGCATGCTGCTGCTCGCGGCCAGCCTCGGCGCCTGTTCCAGCCTGTTCGGAAGCAAGGACGAGACGCCGCCGGACGAACCGGCCGACCGGCTCTATAACGAGGGGTTGTTTTATCTCAACGCCAAGAAGGATCAGAAGGCGGCGATCAAGAAATTCGAAGAGGTCGACCGCCAGCACCCCTATTCGGAATGGGCGCGCAAGTCGCTGATCATGGCAGCCTATTCCTATTACGAGTCCGGCCAATACGACGAGTGCGTGACGGCGGCCAAGCGTTATATCGCGCTGCATCCGGGCAGCCCCGACGCCGCCTATGCGCAGTACCTCATCGGCGCTTCCTATTTCGACGAGATCCCCGACATCACCCGCGATCAGGCGCGCACCGAGAAGGCGCTCGCCGCGCTCGACGAGGTGATCCGCAAATATCCGGCCAGCGAATATGCCGTCAGCGCCAAGCAGAAGATCGAAGTCGCGCGCGACCAGATCGCCGGCAAGGAAATGCTGGTCGGCCGCTATTACCTGGAAAAGAAGGACTACACCGGCGCCATCAACCGCTTCAAGGTCGTGGTCACGCGCTACCAGACCACGCGTCACGTCGAAGAGGCGCTCGAACGGCTGGTCGAATCCTATATGGCGCTCGGCATCGCGGAGGAGGCGCAGACCGCCGCCGCCGTGCTCGGGCATAACTTCCCCGACAGCGAATGGTACCGCCACGCCTATGCGCTGGTGAAAGGCGGCGGCATGGAGCCCGCGGAAAACAAGGGCTCCTGGATTAGCAAGGCGTTCAAGAAGGTCGGGCTAGGCTAATCCCCTTGTCATGCCCCTCGAAAGCGGGGCATCCAGTATACGCCAGCGATTCTTGTGAAAAACGGCTACCGTGGTGGTTACTGGATCATCCGCTTTCGCGGATGATGACGGTCCCAGGATAGGCGCCATGCTCTCCCGACTTTCCATCCGCGACATCGTTCTGATCGACCGGCTCGATATCGATTTCGCCGAGGGGCTCTCCGTGCTCACCGGCGAGACCGGCGCCGGCAAGTCGATCCTGCTCGACGCTTTCGCCTTGGCTCTGGGCGCGCGCGGCGACCAGACACTGGTGCGCGCCGGGCGTGAGCAGGGCCAGGTGATCGCGGTGTTCGAGGTCGCGCGCGACCATCCGGCGCGCGCGCTGCTGAAAGCCAACGACATCGCCGCCGAGGACGAACTCATCCTGCGCCGCGTGCAGTTTTCCGACGGGCGCACGCGCGCCTTCGTCAACGACCAGCCGGTGAGCGTGCAGGCGATGAAGCAGCTCGGCTCGGCGCTGGTCGAAATCCACGGCCAGCACGACGACCGTGCGCTGGTCGACGCCGCCACCCATCGCCGCCTGCTCGACGCCTTCGGCGCGCTCGAGGCCGACGCGGCCCAAGTGGAGACGCTGTGGGAGGCGCGCAGCGCCGCGCAGGCGGAAGCCGACAGCCATCGCGCCGAGGTCGAGCGCGCCAAACGCGAGGGCGACTGGCTGCGCCACGCCGTCGACGAGCTCGACAAGCTCAGCCCGCAGACCGGCGAGGAGACCTCGCTCGCCACCCGCCGCACCGTCATGATGCAGTCGGAAAAAGTGGCGGAGGATCTGCGCGACGCGCACGAGGCGATCGCCGGCGCCAATTCCGCGGTGCCGGCCTTCGCCGGTGTCATCCGCCGGCTAGAGCGGCGCGCGGCGCAGGCGCCGAGCCTGGTCGAGCCGGCGGTGAAGGCGCTCGACGCCGCCTTGACCTCGCTGGAGGAGACGCGCGGCCATCTTGAAGCCGCGCTGCGAACCGCCGATTTCGATCCGGCCGAGTTGGAGCGCATCGAGGAACGGCTGTTCGCGCTGCGCGCGGCCGGGCGCAAATACAATGTGCCGGTCGACGACCTCGCAGCATTGGCGCGCAAGTACAACGCCGACATCGCGCTGATCGATGCCGGCGAGGAAAAGCTCAAGGCGCTTGACGCCGCCGCCAAGCAGGCCGAGGCCGCTTATCGCGCCGCGGCGCTGGCGCTTTCGCAGGCGCGCGCCAAGACCGCCGGCGCGCTCGACAGAGCGGTGAATGGCGAGCTCAAGCCGCTCAAGCTAGAGCGTGCCAAGTTCACGACCGAGATCGTCAGCGATGCCGCTGCCGCCGGACCGAACGGCATCGATCGCGTCGAGTTCTGGGTACAGACCAATCCAGGCACGCGGCCGGGGCCGCTGATGAAGGTCGCCTCCGGCGGCGAGCTGGCGCGCTTTCTGCTGGCGCTCAAGGTGGTGCTGGCCGATCGCGGCTCGGCGCCGACGCTGGTGTTCGACGAGGTCGATACCGGGGTGGGCGGCGCCGTGGCCGATGCCATTGGAGTTCGCCTGGCGCGGCTGGCGCGCGGCGTGCAGGTGCTGGCGGTGACGCATGCGCCGCAGGTGGCGGCGCAGGCCTCACGCCATTACGTGATCAGCAAGGACGCGCTGGACAAGGGCAAGCGGGTCGCCACCCGCGTCGCCGAGGTGGCCGAGGAGCGCCGGCGCGAGGAAATCGCCCGCATGCTGGCCGGCGCCGAGATCACCAACGAGGCGCGTGCCGCCGCCGAACGGCTGATCAAAACAGCGGGTTAAAGAACATTGTGGGCTGCCGCTGCGGCTGTGGCTGCTGCTGCTGCGTTTGCTGCTGCGGGCGCGGGCGCGGTTTCGCCACTGGACCTTCGAACTGTACGGTGAAGTCCGAATCGAGCGCGGCGGCATCGCGACGGCCGAGGCCCCGCTCGGTGACGATAAGCGTGGCGCCAACCGAGGCGAGTTCCGATATGCGATCCACCGCCTCTTGCGGCAGCTCCAGCCGATCGAGCACGGAGTTCGCCGCCGCCAAGATCTTCACTTTGGGTTCGATCCGCTCGGGCGCCCGCGACCGCTTGCGGTCCGATGAGCGAGCCTCGGCGGCGACCGCCTGCTCGACGCTCGACGAAGTCTCGATCGGTAACACCACCCAGCGCAGCTTGGCTTGATCTTCGCCCGGCGCCACGGCGGTGAAAAGATAAGTTCCGATCGATTCACGGGGATTGGCGATTTTGATCGGCACGTCGAACAGCGGTTCGAAGCCCTTGCGGATATACATGCGCTGATCCTTGCGGCTGATCAGGACCGAAACCGGCCCGGGGCGCAGCACATGCGGCTGCAACGCCGACATCTCGACCGTCGGTTCGCGCGAATGCGTCCGCCGGCGGGCCGCCAACTGGGTGCCGTTGGGCATCGCCCGGCTGAGCATCGGGATCATGGACTCATCCAAACTCGCCAGCATGACGCGCGGCTCGGACACCGGCTGAACGGTATCCGCCGGCATCTTCTCGACCGCCAGCAGCAGGGTTTCCGCCGGCTGGCCGGGGCGCCTGATGGTGACTTCGGCCGTGCCGTTGATCACGGTGTGCTCCGGATCGACCAGTTCCAGGTTCTGCAACGCAGCCCTGGTTTCGTCATCGATGCCGTTGTCGGCGACTTCGTCCTCTTCGTCGCTTACCGGATTAGCGGCGGCGAGTTGCTCCTGCACCTCTTCCGGCACCGCGATTACGCGCGGTCCGCCGCCGACATAACTGGGCGGCCGCACGATCACCGGTGTGGACGGCTCCGGCTGAGGCGATGGCGTCTGAAGGACGATACGTTCCGGCGTTCGCTCGGTTATGGGCGCGACGGCGACTTCCGTCGCCCGTTCGGTCTGGCGCGCGGCGAGCGACAGCGTCGTCGCAGCATTGTCGGACATCGACATTACTTCCGACTGAGGTTTGTTCTCAGGCGGAGTCTTCTGTTCGGGCTTGAGCTCCGGTTCGGGTTTGGGTTCGAGCACCGGCTCGGTCTTCGCCTTGGGCGAGAACAGCATCGCGTGCGCGATTTCGACCGGCGTGACCTCGTCCTTGGTAACGATCACACGGACACCGATTTTGGTGGTGCCCCAGAGCCGTAGCGCGAACGATTCGGGCAGACGGATGCAGCCGTGCGAGGCGGCGTAGCCCGGTAAATCGCCCGCGTGCAGAGCCACGCCCGACCAGGTGATCCGCTGCATGAACGGCATCGGTGCCGCGCTATAAAGATTGGAGCGATGCCACCATTGTTTCTCGATGACGCTGAAGATGCCGGTCGGTGTCGGATGCGATGAGGTGCCGGTGGAAACCGGGGATGTGGCGATGGCAACGCCGGCGTCGTACAAAGTGACGGTCTGTTTGGAAATCGACACGGCGAGCAGCAACGGCCCCGTGGTCGGCTGCACCGGTGGCGCCTGGCGCAAGAGCTGGGCGATCTTCAGTTTGTAGGAGTCGCCCTGGCTGAGGCGACGAGTCTTGGACTTGTTCGGCACCGCCCCAAGGACGCGATAGGTCGGACCCTGATTGCCGTCCTTATCGCGCGACTGGATGAGAGTCTCCGGTTGGCCGCGTCCGCGCGGCGAATTGGAATTCTGCTGCCGCTCGGATGCCGAGGGCGAGAAAAGCCGTTCCAGAAAAAACAGTTGGGCATAGGCGTCCGGATTGGCGCGCTGCTCAGGCGGCGCGATCGCCGGCTCGCTTGTGAGAGCGCGCGAGGCGACGGTATCGGCCGATTGTTCCTCGAAGGAACCGGCCATCGAGACGCCGGTCATGAACACAGTGGCGGAGGCGATGCCAATCGTACGCAGCAGCACGCCGGCGCTCGCGCGCTTGGGAACGCAACGGTACAGACGCAACACTGGCCCCTCCCCCTCCTACAGCTAACTGTAGTAACCCCGCGTTAACCATGAATGCTACCACCGTGTCGGAACGGCGAGCAAGTATGGGATTACCGTAACTGCGAGTAAGGTTTACAGCGCAAATTATCTTTAATCTTCAGGATGATAGCCGCCTTCCGAGGCGCTGGCCCGGACGTAGATTGAGGGCACGGCCAGCAAAGCGGCATCCACAGGAACCACGGTCAACTGGACCGGGTTCACTTTGATGGGTGAGGTAAAGCCTTCATACCGCCCCGTTCCTTCTACTTTTACGACGATGTTCTCCGCGGTTGTCCAGACGAAGCCCTCGAAGGGGATTTGATCGTCGAAGATGGTGCCGCGGACCCGGTACTTGGTGACCGTCCGGTCCAGCATCGTTTCGGTCCCGAGTTCCTCCGCGCTCGCAGCCTCGACGCCGACCCACATCCGACCGTCCGCGGCCGGTTTCTTCAAGGCGGTCGGCTTCCAATAGGTGCGCACGCGCGGGATCATGACGGTCTTCAGCTTGCGGTCGAGATCGACCAGCGTGACGATACCGACCAGCTCAATCCTGAGCCGGCGCTCGGTGTAGATGTAGCGGGCCGGTACATTGATCGCGTGATCGGAAGGTCGCGTGATCTCGACGTCGAGCACGTATTGCACCGTCGGCGCGATGCGCGGGTCGGCCGCGGCCGGCCCCTGCCAGGCGGCAAGGCAAACGGCGAGCATGGCCGAAACAACGATCGGGCCATGGCCATGTCGTGAGGATTGTTTTGTCATGCGACCAACCACCTGAGCCAACATTCTTCGGCGAGCAAAATTCCCCTGATGACCAAGCATCGGCGCTAAGATTAGCATTCCCGCCGGCGGCAAATGACGTCATGCAGTCGGACGGTTAATGGGGCAGGTTAACGGCGGCGCGGTTCGCCGCCAAATGGCCGAACGATATGTCGGGTCAACGACAATTGTCGTGCCCGGGCTTGTCCCGGGCATCCACGGCTTTAGATTGCCAACGAAGCAAGGCGTGGATGGCCGGGATATAGGCGAGCAAAGCGACGCCGTCGTTTGGACGGCTATGCCCGGGCATGACGAAATCCAATGGCCAAAGCCAAAGTAAAAACCGACAAAACTCCCGTCGAGCTGCTCACCGCCAAACAGGCGAAGGCGGAACACGCGCGGCTGACGGTGGAAATCTCGCAGCATGACCGGCGCTATTACCAGCAGGACCGGCCTACCGTAACGGACGCCGAATACGACGCGCTGCGCGCGCGCTACACGGCCATCGAGGCGCGCTTCCCCGATCTGCGCACGCTGGAATCGCTGTCGCTCACGGTCGGCGCCGCCCCCGCGCGCGGCTTCAGGAAAATCCGCCACGCGGTGGCGATGCTCTCGCTCGACAATGCCTTCGCCGATGAGGACGTGGTCGATTTCGTCGCCCGCATCCGCAAGTTCCTCAAGCTGGCCGAGGACGAGCCGATCGCCTTTTCCGCCGAGCCGAAGATCGACGGCCTGTCGATGTCGTTGCGCTACGAAGACGGCGCGCTGGTCACCGCCGCCACGCGCGGCGACGGCAGCGAAGGCGAGGACGTCACCGCCAATATTCGCACGCTCGAGGACGTGCCGAAAAAGCTGAAGGGCCGCCACGTGCCGAAAATCTGCGAGGTGCGCGGCGAGGTCTATATGACCAAGCAGGCGTTCCTTGAGCTGAACGAGCGCCAGAAAGCGGCGGGCGGCGAGCTCTACGTCAATCCGCGCAACACCGCCGCCGGCTCGCTGCGGCAAAAGGATGCGAGCGTCACGGCGTCGCGCCCGCTCGGCTTCTTCGCCTATGCCTGGGGCGAGATGAGTGAAATGCCGGAAAAGACGCAGTCGGGCATGATCGAGTGGTTTGAGGCCTGCGGTTTTGCGACCAATCCGCTCACCAAACTTTGCCGCTCGACCGAGGAACTGCTCGCCTTCCATCGCAAGATCGAACAGGGCCGCTCAAAGCTTGCCTACGACATCGACGGCGTCGTCTACAAGATCGACCGCATCGACTGGCAGGAGCGGCTCGGCTTCGTCTCGCGCACGCCGCGCTGGGCGATCGCGCACAAATTTCCGGCCGAGCGCGCCATGACCGTGCTCAAAGATATCGAAATCCAGGTCGGCCGCACCGGCGCACTCACGCCGGTCGGCAAGCTCGAACCGGTCGGCGTCGGCGGCGTCATCGTGCAGAACGTATCGCTGCATAACGAGGACTACATCAAGGGCATCGGCGGCGACGGCGAACCGTTGCGCGAGGGCCGCGATATCCGCATCGGCGACACACTCGTCATCCAGCGCGCCGGCGACGTCATTCCGCAGGTGGTCGACGTGGTGCTCGACAAGCGGCCGAAGGACGCCAAGCCGTATCGCTTTCCGACAAAATGCCCTTGCCATCTGCACACCGAGATCGTGCGCGAGGAAACCGCCACCGGCGAGGAGGGCGCCCGCGCCCGCTGCACCGGCGAGTTCGCCTGCTCGTATCAAAAAATCGAACATCTCAAGCTGTTCGTGTCGCGCAATGCGTTTGATATTGAAGGTTTTGGTGAGCAGTATGCTGAGCTACTTTTTGAAGAGGGAATCGTTAAGAGTCCTGCCGATATTTTCACGCTTCACAAACGGGTAGATGACCTCAGACGAGTCCTCTTTAAGAAACGGGAGGCTCAAGCGAAAGAAAGGGAGGAGAAGACAGGAAAAATTCGTAAAAAGTCGACTCCAGAGTCAGAGCGGGCTTACAACGAAATAGACAATCTATTGCGGGCCATAGACGCTCGACGAGAGATCGCATTCGATAGATTTATCTTCGCACTTGGTATTCGCCATGTTGGCGAAATAACAGCTAAGGCATTGGCAAGAAATTTTCAGGACGTCGGGTCGCTTATTAAGGGGATAAAGCTTGCAACAAAGGATAAGCCCGGACAGGCCTGGAAGGAGCTAGATGGAATTTCCAAAATTGGTCCGGTCACACGTGACCGGCTTTTACAAGATGATCTTTCTGTACGAGGCGCACAGCCCGACTTTTTTGCAAAAGAATCACAGCGCAGCGAGTATCTAACTGATGCGCAGCGAGAAAATTCACTTAATCATTACAAGAGTGAGGATCGGCTACGCAAAGCACTTCAGGTGGCGACAGCCCAACGGCCAAAGGAAAATTATATACGTCTGGCCAATGACAGCGATATTGGACCCGTAGCAACTGACGCGCTTATTCACTTCTTTATGGAATCACACAACAGCAAGGCGGTTGAGGCGCTTCTTGAAGAGATACATGTGAATCGAGCCGAAGAGGTAGCCAAAGACTCGCCGGTTTCTGGAAAGACGTTAGTTTTTACTGGCACACTCGAACGGATGGCGCGAGACGAAGCGAAAGCAGTTGCTGACCGACTTGGCGCAAAGGTTTCGAACTCTGTTTCTAAGAAAACTGACCTAGTAATTGCGGGACCGGGGGCCGGTTCAAAACTCGCTGATGCTAAGAAGCATGGAGTGAAAGTGATTTCGGAAAAGGAATGGATGCAGTTAATTGGCCGCTAAGGAGACACAAATTCCAATTGATGATTATGTGGTTGTATATAATAGGTTGTGCTATTTTTGCATTGGCGTTTCGGGGGCGGTTAGTGAAAACAATTGCAATCGATTTCGAAACTGCAAATGAAGAACGCAGAAGTGCCTGTGCAATTGGATTAGCCTGGGTTGAAAACGGTGCAGTAGTTAGACGAGAGCATCGTCTCATTTGCCCGAAAGAAATGCGATTCAATCCGCACAACATTCGAGTGCACGGTATCTATCCTGAAGACGTCCGCGATAAGCCAGAGTTTCCTGAGGTTATATCCGAATTTTTACCAGAGATCTCTGGTGCTTTGATTCTTGCTCACAATGCAGCGTTCGATATCGACGTCCTATGTGCCACGTTGACTGAGTATCATCAGCCTTTCCCCGAATTTGGATATTATTGCACGATGGATATCTCGCGGTGCGTATGGCCCGAGTTATCAA
>JACQDO010000299.1 GCA_016201085.1 Hyphomicrobiales bacterium
CGGCGTTCTGCACGCCGGTCTCGAAGGCTGTCTCCATGCCGGGCTTGACGTCGATCTGGGCGATTTCGAAAATCATGCGATGCTTCTCCCTGACGGTGGCGCATTATGAGCAGGCGGCGGCGCCGCGCAAGCGGGGCTTTCTCCTCATGGTGAGGAGCATCGCACAGCGATGCGTCTCGAACCATGAGGCCTCATCCTTCGAGACGCACTCCTTCGGAGCGCTCCTCAGGATGAGGGGAAAGACATCACAGCATCGACGGCAGCACGCGATCCGGCGGCTTATGCCCGTCCATGAAGGTCTTGATGTTGATGATGACCTTCTCGCCCATGTCGACGCGGCCTTCGATG
The DNA here is from genome assembly GCA_016201085.1 of Hyphomicrobiales bacterium. Lineage (GTDB taxonomy): Bacteria > Pseudomonadota > Alphaproteobacteria > Rhizobiales > Xanthobacteraceae > Pseudolabrys. Next base: position 349 of record JACQDO010000299.1, read on the forward strand.
GTGGCCGAGCCCATGTGCGGCAGCAGCACCACTTTGCCGGTGCGCGCGAGCTTGAGCAGTTTGGGGTTGACCGAGGGTTCGTGCTCGAACACGTCGAGCCCGGCACCGGCGATCTCGCCGGCCTCGATCATGCGCGCCAGCGCGTTCTCGTCGATCACCTCGCCGCGCGACGTGTTGACGATGAAGGCCTCCGGCCGCAGCATCTTCAATCGCCGCGCCGATAAAAGGTGATAGGTGGCCGGCGTGTGCGGACAATTGACCGACACAATGTCCATACGGGCGAGCATCTGGTCGAGACTCTCCCAATAGGTGGCGTCGAGCTCTTCCTCGATCTTGGGCGCCACCTTGCGGCGGTTGTGATAGTGGATTTGCAGGCCGAAGGCGCGCGCGCGGCGCGCCACCGCCTGGCCGATGCGCCCCATGCCGATGATGCCCAGCCGCTTGCCCCAGATGCGGTGGCCGAGCATCCAGGTCGGCGACCAGCCGGTCCAGTCCTTGTCGGCGGTGAGCACATTGGCGCCCTCGGCGAGGCGCCGCGGCACCGCCAGGATCAGCGCCATGGTCATGTCGGCGGTGTCCTCGGTCAGCACGCCGGGCGTATTGGTGACCGTGATGCCGCGCTGAACCGCGGTGGCGACGTCGATATTGTCCACGCCATTGCCGAAATTGGCGATCAATTTGAGCTGCTCGCCCGCCTTGCCGAGCACCGCGGCATCGATGCGGTCGGTGACGGTGGGCACCAGCACGTCGGCGGTCTTTACCGCCTCGGCCAGCTCATGATGCGTCATCGGCTTGTCGTCGGCATTGAGGCGGGCGTCGAAAAGTTCCCGCATGCGCAATTCGATGCTATCGGGCAATTTGCGGGTGACGACGACAACCGGTTTTTTGTTCTTAGGCATATGCTCATCACCGCGGCGCATGACCGCCCGTCATCACAGGAGGGCCGGATTCAGCCCTCTTTAACCGTGCTCGCCCACACTGCGCCTCTCGTGCGGGCAGGGTCCAAAATCAATTCTTTTTCCTACCAGATGGCAGTGACAACACAAAGCTTTCGGGTTCCGCTTCGGCGGCTCGGCTGGGCTGCGCTGATGGCCGTTGTGCTGGCCCTGCCGCCGGCCGCCGGCCAGGCTGCCGGCGAGGCGGCCGGCTCGGCGAGCGGCCTGCCGGTCCCGCGCTTTGTCAGCCTGAAGTCGGATCGGGTCAATGTGCGATCCGGCCCCAACAAGGACCAGGAGGTGCGCTGGGTCTATACCCGCGCCGGCATGCCGGTGGAGATCACCGCCGAATTCGAGAATTGGCGCCGCATCCGCGATTGGGAAGGGGCGGAGGGCTGGGTCTACCACTCGCTGTTGTCGGGAAAACGTAGCGCGGTGGTGGTGCCTGGCCTGAAGGACGATCTGGTGCCGCTCTATGAGCGCGCCGATGCCGATTCCAGCGTGGTGGCGCGGCTGCAATCCGGCGTGCTCGGCCAGCTGAAAACCTGCAACGGGCTCTGGTGCGAGTTTGCCGGCAAGAATTTCAGCGGCTGGATCAAGCAGGAACGGCTGTGGGGCGCCTATCCGAACGAGAAGGTGGAGTAGCCGGCTCAGCTCTTCTTGCGCAGCCGCACGACCACGTCGATGCGCGCGATCTCGTAGCCGGCCGGCGGCATCGGCGCCTTGCCGACCGCCACATCGGTATCCGGGATGTCGACCAGTTCGTTGCCGTCCTCGACGAAGAAATGATGATGCGCCGAGACGTTGGTGTCGAAATAGGCCTTCGAGCCGTCGACGCCGACCTGGCGCAGCAGGCCGACCTCGGTGAACTGGTGCAGCGTGTTGTAGATGGTGGCCAGCGACACCGGCACCTTGGCGCGCGAGGCTTCCTCGTACAGCATCTCGGCGGTGAGGTGACGATCGCCTTTGCCGAACAAAATCCAGCCCAGCGCCATGCGCTGGCGGGTCGGTCGCAAGCCGACCCGGCGCAGCATGGACTTCACGTCGTGCCACGGGCAGCCATTGAGATCGGCGCGCTGCGGCGCATGCACTACGGCGGCCTTGGCCGGCGGCATTACCATGGTACGCGTCTGCATCGTCATTACGTCCGACAGACCAGGTCCGGCGGGGCCCGGTAAAACCGTTTCATTTGCAACATATATACATAGAGCCGGCTAGATGCAACTCCCTCGCAACTACGGCCGGGGCCTATTTGTTGCGGTATTTAGGGCGGAACAAGCCGATTTCCGGACGTTCGCCATCTTTGCCGGCTAGGCCCGGTGTGTTACGAATTCGGCCATGGGTATTCAGCCAACAAGCCCGCCGAGCGGGGTTATCGCATCAATGGACAACCGGCGCTCCAGCTTCGAATACGACGATCTGCTTGCCTGTGGCCGCGGTGAATTGTTCGGTTCCGGCAACGCGCAATTGCCGCTGCCGCCGATGCTGATGTTCGATCGCATTTCCGAGATCGCCGAACAGGGCGGTCCGCACGGCAAGGGCCTGGTGCGCGCCGAACTCGAGGTCAAGCCGGACCTGTGGTTCTTCCTCTGCCACTTCAAGGGCGATCCGGTGATGCCGGGCTGCCTCGGCCTCGATGCGCTCTGGCAGATGGTCGGTTTTTTCCTGGGCTGGCTGGGCTCGCCCGGCAAGGGCCGCGCGCTCGGCCTGGGCGAACTGAAATTCTCCGGCCAGGTTTTGCCGACGGTGAAGAAGGTGGTTTACGGCGTCGATTTCAAGCGCGTGATGCGCTCGAAGCTGGTGCTGGGCATCGCCGACGGCTGGCTGGCGGCGGACGGCAACGTGATCTACAAGGCGAGCGACCTCAAGGTCGGCCTGTTCAAGCAGGAAGACGCACTGCAGCCGAGCGGCGCTTGAGGCACACAGTCGCGGCGCTAGAGCATGATCCCGAAAAGTGGGCACCGGTTTTCGGATAAGATCATGCTCAAGGAAAAAGCCGGGCCCTTGCGCAATAGCCCCGGCAGGTCAATCTATCGCTCGATCAGCAACAAGGCCGCGGCACAGTTGAGGATATGACGGATATGCGACGAGTCGTCGTCACCGGAATGGGCATCGTCTCATCCATCGGCAACAACACGCAGGAAGTGCTGGCCAGTCTGCGCGAAGCGAAGTCCGGCATCACGCGCTCGGAGGAATTTGTCAGCCACGGCTTCCGCAGTCAGGTGGCCGGCAGGCCGACGCTCGATCCGGCCGGATCGGTCGACCGGCGCGCCATGCGCTTCCTAGGGCCGGGCGCGGCGTGGAACCACGTCGCCATGGAGCAGGCGATCCGCGATTCCGGCGTCGAGGAAAAAGATATTTGCAACCCGCGCACCGGCATCGTGATGGGATCGGGCGGTCCCTCGACCAGCGTGCTGGTCGAAGCCGCCGATATCACGCGCGAAAAAGGTTCGCCCAAGCGCATCGGTCCCTTCGCGGTGCCGAAGGTGATGTCGTCGACGGCCTCGGCGACGCTCGCCACCTGGTTCAAGATCAAGGGCGTCAACTATTCCATCGCCTCGGCCTGCGCCACCTCCAACCACTGCATCGGCAACGGCGCCGAACTCATTCAGTGGGGCAAGCAGGACATGGTGTTCGCCGGCGGCTGCGAAGAGCTGCATTGGACGCTGTCGAACATGTTCGACGCCATGGGCGCCATGTCGTCGAAATACAACGATACGCCGGCGACCGCCTCGCGCGCCTACGACAAGGACCGCGACGGCTTCGTCATCGCCGGCGGCGCCGGCGTGCTGGTGCTGGAAGAGCTCGAGCATGCCAAGGCGCGTGGCGCCAAGATTTATGCCGAGGTCGCC
>JACQDO010000281.1 GCA_016201085.1 Hyphomicrobiales bacterium
CAATTCGCCGCGTCAGGGCAGGCTTGCGACGTCATGGAACGAGTTTCATTGCGCGCAACTGCGCCAAGCCTTCGATGGCGCGAGCGCGTTCCGGATAAACATAGCGCAACATATCAGGCGTCCATTCTCCGGCGACAAATCGGGACCAGGCCGCGTTGTAGCGGTCCGCCTCCTGCGCGGCGAAGGTGCCGACAACAAATTGCTGAATGACCAGAACAACCGACACGACCACGATCAGGCGTTGCAAATGCGGCTGATAAGTCGATTGCCAGAGCCGGTCGAGGTCGGCGGCCAGGCCGAGTAAAATTCCGATGTGCACGAGCACGACAAAAATCCCGTAGCGAATCGGCATTGCGCGCTCGGGCGCAAGGTCGACACGCACCACCGCCGCGGACGCGGCGACCAGCAGCCCGAAGAGGATAAGCGCTAGGCCGAGCCGCTCGATCCGCGTGCCGGCGCCACGGCAATGATGACGCGCCAGCAGATAGACGGCGGCACCGGCCACGCCCGCGCCGATAAGCCGAGCCGGCCACACCAATTGCGGCATATGCGCCCAGGGCAGACCCAGAAAGCGCAGCCCGTAGTCGGCCATACTAACAAAATGCTCGAATGTCAGCGGGATATTTATCGAAACGGAGTGTAGGCCCCAAAGATAGACGGCGATGAACGCCGCGCCGCTCACGACGATCACAGCCAGCCCAATGCGGCCGATGCCGTTTTGCCATCCCAGCCAGAGCAGGACCGGCCAGACCAGCATTCCGCTGGACGAGCCGAATGCCGCGAGGCAGGCGCAGGTCAGCACGGCCGCCATGCGACAGCCGAAACGCCGGCGTCCATCCTGGCGTCCCAGCAGAAACAGGGAAAACATCGCGAAGGCCGCCGTGTGCAATACCGAGCCCATGGCGGGCATGCCGACCGTCACCACCAGATTGGCGGGCATCGCCAGGAAAACCGCGATCGAAAGCAAGATGGTCTTGCAGCGACGCGAAAGATCGCTGTCGAGAATTTCCCGCCCGATCGCGAAAATCATCACCGCCAGCAGCAGCGAGGCAAAGACGGCGAAGAACGGTCCCGTTGCGCCCAGCCATTTGTTGTCCAGAGCCACCAGAATACGGGTCAGCACCAGGCGATGTTCATTGTGCGGCGCCCATAAATATCCGAGCAAGTCGCTGGCCCTCGCGCGCTCGCCGTAAAAAAGCAACCAGTCGAACAGGTCGTAGACGGGCACGTTGATCGACACGCGTATGACAAAATAGATGAAGAGCGCGAGGTAAACCGAACAAAGCAAAGTCAGCAGACGGAGAAATCCTTGATCGCGGTCGCCGTGCGGCTGTCTGGCAGACATGGCGACTCCCGTGTGGGCGCCTCGGGGCTCGGACTATCGCCCCTGATAGGCCGGCGTGTTAACGATCAGGCCGTCGAGCGCTTCCGTCACCTTGATCTGGCAGGACAGGCGCGAGGTCGGTTTCACCTCGAAGGCGAAATCGAGCATGTCTTCTTCCTCCGCCGAGGGCTTGCCGACGATCGGGCTCCAGGCCTCGTCGACATGCACCAGGCAAGTGGCGCAGGTGCAGGCGCCGCCGCATTCGGCGACGATGCCGCCGATCTGATTGCGCAGCGCCGTCTCCATCACGGTCGAACCGATCTCGCCGTCGACCGTGTGCTTGGTGCCGTCGTGCTCGATGAAAGTGATCTTCGCCATTTTTGCATTGCTCGGGCTAGAACGGGAAATTTCCTGCACATCGCTCATGCGACACCCAGCTTTTTCTGCAGGCTGGTCGAGGAGGTCGTGTACTGAAACACCAGCCGCTTGTCGGGATAGACGTAGTGGTAGACCTTTTGCGCCATCAGGGCGGCTTCGTGGAAGCCGGATAAAATCAGCTTGAGCTTGCCCGGATAGGTATTGATGTCGCCGATCGCGAACAGGCCGGGCACCGTGGTCTCGAAGGCGCCGGTGTCGACCGGAATCAACTCGTCTTCCAGCTTGAGGCCCCAGTCCGCCACCGGGCCGAGCTTCATGGTGAGGCCGAAGAACGGCAGCATGGCGTCGATCTCGACCCGCGCGATGGCGCCGTCATTGCCCTTGATGCTAGCCGCCGTGAGCTGACCGTCGCCGCCTTCGAGCAAATTGACCTGACCGATCTTGATATCCATTTGGCCTGCCGCGACCAAAGCGCGCATCTTGTTGACGCTGTCGGGCGCGCCGCGGAATTCGTCGCGCCGGTGCACCAGCGTCACGCGCTTGGCGATCGGCTGCAGATTGAGCGTCCAGTCGAGCGCGCTGTCGCCGCCGCCCACGATCAGCAGGCGTTTGTCGCGAAACGCCTCCATTTTGCGCACGGCATAATGCACCGATTTTCCCTCGTAAGGCTCGATGCCGGGGATCGGCGGCCGTTTCGGCTGGAACGAGCCGCCGCCGGCGGCGATCGCTACGGACTTGGCCTCGAATACCTTGCCGCGATCGGTGGTGACGCGAAACAGCGGGTCGCCGATCTTCTCCAGCGTGGCCACCATTTCGCCGAGATGAAAGGTGGGGTTGAACGGCTTGATCTGCTGCATCAACGCGTCGGTCAGGCCTTGCCCGGTGATAAACGGCACCGCCGGAATGTCGTAGATCGGCTTTTCCGGATAGAGCTCGGCGCATTGTCCGCCGACCTTGTCGAGGATATCGACCAGGTGCGCCTTGATGTCGAGCAGGCCCAGCTCGAAGACGGCAAACAGGCCGACCGGGCCCGCGCCGATGATCAGAACATCGGTCTTGATCGTGTCGCTCATTGAGATCGTCCCGGCGGCCGCCGGCTCCCTGAATTGTTTTTTTGAAGTGTCACGCCGACCTGCGGGTTATTTGGCTATCGGGAACGGCGATGATGCGCAGCAGCTCCGCCAGATTCTGCTCCGGCGTCTTGCCGGTGGTGGCGAGCGCCACCTCGGCCTTGGCATAGAGCGGTTCGCGGCTCTTGAGAATGGAAACGAGATCCTCCATGGCGCTGGCGTTGTTGGCGATTGGCCGCATGTCGCCCTGCGCCATGACGCGTTTCATATGCTCCTGCGGATCGGCGCGCACCCATACCGTGAAGCACGATGAGAGCAATAATTCCAACGTGCTCGGCTCGGCGACGATGCTGCCGCTGGTGGCGACCACGAAATTCTCATGCTGCCGCAGGACATCGCTGAGCGCATCGTGCTCGGCCCGGCGGAAGGTCTCCTGGCCGAACATCTCGAAGATCTCGCTTAAAGTTGCGCCGCTGCGCTTTTCGATCTCGCGATCGAGCTCGATGAACGGCACCTCGAGTCGCTCCGCCAGTAGGCGTCCGAGCGTCGACTTACCGCCGCCGCGCAAGCCGATCAAGGCGATGCGGCGCCGGCGCAGTTCCTCCGAGGGTTTGCTGAAATGTTTGAGCAGCAGATCGCGCGCCTCGGCCAAGGCCGGCGGCGACAGCCGCTCGAGGAACTGCGACAGCAGCACCAATTCGAGCGCCGGATCGGCGCCGTCATTCACCAGTTGCGTGATCGGCAAGCCGAGGGCACGGGCGATGCGTCGCAGCAGCACGATCGAGCAATTGCCGAGTCCCGCCTCCAATTGGGCGAGGTACCGCTCCGATACCTTGGCATGCTCCGCCAGCGCCTTGCGCGTCATGCCGCGCTGATTGCGCAAGGTGCGCACGCGCTCGCCGAGCCGGCGCAGATAGCCGTCGGCGGCGTGACTGAGGGTATGTTTGGCGCGGGTGATTTTCATGCTCTATCGGCTAACATGCATTATAATGCTAAGCAAGAGAAAAGCTTGGCGCTGCATGTAACTATCGCTACTCGGATAATGCAACAAATAACGCCTGTTTTATTGGAGGAAGTGCACATTTTCGTGATCGCTGTGGAACTACTGGCGGCATCGGCGTTGTCGCTCTTGCCTGCCGGCGACCGGCATGCTAGCGAAATGCATAATAATGCATAACCAGGGAGAAGGCTGCCGGCCCCCTTAGATCCGGCGCTCACCATCATGCAGAGCATCGATTTTCAAACCGAACCGTCGCGCTATCGGCATTGGCGCATCGAGTATGACGGCGACGTTGCTTTTCTGATCATGGATGTCGATCAGGCCGGCGGTTTGCACGAAGGCTACGAGCTCAAGCTCAACTCCTACGATCTCGGTGTCGATATCGAGCTCAACGACGCGGTGCAGCGGCTGCGCTTCGAGCATCCGGAAGTGCGCGCCGTCGTCATCAAGTCCGGTAAGGACAACGTGTTCTGCGCCGGCGCCAATATCCGCATGCTCGGCAAGTCGACGCATGGCCACAAGGTGAACTTCTGCAAATTCACCAACGAGACGCGGCTCGCCATCGAGGACGCCTCGGAGAATTCCAAGCAGACCTATATTTGCGCCATCAACGGCAACGCCGCCGGCGGCGGCTACGAACTGGCGCTCGCCACCGATCACATCATGCTGGTCGACGACCGCCGCTCGGCCGTCGCACTGCCGGAAACGCCGCTGCTCGCCGTGCTGCCCGGCACCGGCGGGCTGACGCGCGTTACCGACAAGCGCAAGGTGCGGCGTGACCGCGCCGATGTGTTCTGCTCGATCGAGGAGGGCATCCGGGGCGCCAAGGCGGTCGAGTGGCGGTTGGTCGACGAGGTGGTGCCCAATTCGAAATGGAAGGATACGGTGGCGGCGCGCGCGCATGAGATCGCCGCGCGCTCCGATCGCCCACAGGATGCCAAGGGCATCGCGCTGACGCCGCTCGAGCGCAAGATCGAAGGCGACCGCATGTCCTATTCGCATGTCGAGGTCGAGATCGACCGCGCGCGCGGACTTGCCACCATCACCGTGCGCGGTCCGGCGCAGGCAGTGCCGGCCTCGGTCGAGGCCGCGCACACTCTGGGCGCCAAATTCTGGCCGCTCACCGTGGCGCGCGAGCTGGAAGACGCCATCCTGCATCTGCGCGCCAATGAGGCGACCATCGGCGTCGTGCTGCTGCGCACCGACGGCAACGCGCAAGCCGTGCTCGCGCACGACGATTTCCTCGCCAAGGCCAATGGCGACTGGCTGATGCGCGAAATCCGCCATTATCTCAAGCGCGTACTCAAGCGCGTCGATGTGACGCCGAAAAGCTTCATCGCGCTGATCGAGCCGGGCTCCTGCTTTGCCGGCACGCTGGCCGAGCTTGCCTTCGCCGCCGACCGCTCGCTGATGCTGATCGGCACGCGCGAGGGCGACAACCGCGAACCCGCCGCGATCGTGCTGGGCCAAGCGAATTTCGGCTTCGACCCGATGGGTAACGGCCTCACGCGCTTGCAGACCCGCTTCCTTGGCGAACCGGACACGGTCAAGCGCGCGCAGGAGAAAATCGGTCAGCCGATCGACGGCGAAGCGGCGGCCGAGCTTGGCCTGGTCACCGCCGCCTACGAGGACTTCGACTGGGACGACGAGCTGCGCGTCATGCTGGAGGAGCGCACCAGCTTCTCGCCCGACGCCATGACCGGCATGGAAGCCAATCTGCGCTTCGCCGGCCCGGAGACCATGGAAACCAAGATATTCGGGCGTTTGACCGCTTGGCAGAACTGGATCTTCCAGCGGCCGAACGCGATCGGCGAGCAGGGCGCGCTCAAGCTTTACGGCAGCGGCGTGTCGCCGACCTTCGCTAAGGAAAGGGTGTAGTCATGAACATCAACATCGCCGCCGTCGACTATGACGGCTTGATCCCCAACAACGTCGCGCTCGGCGACGATCCACGCGTCAAGCGCGCGCTGGAGAAATGGCATCCCGGCTATATCGACTGGTGGAAGGACATGGGGCCGGAAGGCTTCCAGGAATCGCTGGTCTATCTGCGCACGGCGGTCAGCGTCGATCCGAAAGGCTGGGCCAAATTCGATTATGTGCGCATGCCGGAATACCGCTGGGGTGTGCTGCTGGCGCCGGCGCTCGAAGGCCGCAAAATCCCGTTCGGCCGCCACAAGGGCGAGGCTGCCTGGCAGGAAGTGCCGGGCGAATACCGCGCCATGCTGCGCCGCCTGATCGTGATCCAGGGCGACACCGAGCCGGCCTCGGTCGAGCAGCAGCGCCATCTCGGCAAGACCGCGCCCTCGCTCTACGACCTGCGCAATCTGTTCCAGGTCAACGTCGAGGAGGGCCGACATCTGTGGGCGATGGTCTATCTGCTGCAAAAATATTTCGGCACCGACGGCCGCGAGGAGGCGGAAGCGCTGCTGCAACGCCGCTCCGGCCATCCCGACACGCCGCGCATGCTGGGCGCCTTCAACGAGAAGACGCCGGACTGGCTGTCGTTCTTCATGTTCACCTATTTCACCGACCGCGACGGCAAGATGCAGCTCGAGGCGCTGGCGCAGTCCGGCTTCGATCCGCTGTCGCGCACCTGCCGCTTCATGCTGACCGAGGAAGCCCACCACATGTTCGTGGGCGAGACTGGCGTTACCCGCGTCATCCAGCGCACCTGCGAGGCGATGAAGGAAGCCGGCATCAGCGATCCCAATAACATCGAGGCTGTGCGCAAGCTCGGTGTCATCGATCTGCCGACCATCCAGAAGAAGGCGAACATGCACTTCTCGCTGACCCTCGATCTGTTCGGCAGCGAGATATCGACCAATGCGGCGAACGCCTTCCACGCCGGTCTCAAGGGCCGCTACCGCGAGGACCGGCTCAAGGACGACCACCAGCTCGAGAGCGGCACCTATCCGGTGCTGCGCCTGATCGACGGCAAGATCCAGAACGAGGATGTGCCGGCGCTCTCGGCGCTCAATATGCGGCTGCGCGACGACTATGTGGTCGATGCCAATGTCGGCGTCAGCCGCTGGAACAAGGTGATCGCCGACATCGGCATCCCGTTCCAGATCAAGCTGCCGCACGTCGCTTTCCACCGCCACATCGGCGAGTTCGCCGATATCAACGCGGATGTCGACGGCAATATTCTGAGCGACGCGGAGTGGACCAAGCGCCGCGGCGAATTCCTCCCCTCCGACAGCGATCGCGTGTTCATCGAAAGCCTGATGCAGCCGCAGTTCGAGCCGGCCAAGTTCGCCAGTTGGATCGCGCCGCCTAAGGTCGGCATCGACAACAAGCCGGGCGACTTCGAATACGTGAAGATCGCCTGACCTTAGCTCACCGGGGGCCGTGCGATGAGTGCCGTTGAATCGCTGGAAAGTTATCTTGGCGGCAAGTGGTCGCGTGGGCAGGGGGTCGAGACCGAGTTGGTCGACCCTACAAACGGTGCGGTGATGGCTACCGCCAGCGGCAAAGGGCTCGATTCGGGCGAGGCACTCGCCTTCGCGCGCCAACGCGGCGGGCCCGCTCTGCGCGCCCTCACTTATGCCGAACGCGCCAAGCTCATCGGCGCTGTTGCCGACGTGCTGATCGCCAATCGCGCCCGCTATGAAGAAATAGCGATCGCCAATTCCGGCAACACCAAGATCGATGCCGCCATTGACATCGACGGCGGCATCGGCACGCTGAAATATTACGCGCGGCTGGGTGCGCCGCTTGGCGAGGCCAAGGCGCTGCTCGATGACAAGCCGGTGCGGCTGGCCAAGGCCGAGAATTTCTTGGGCCTGCATCTGCTCACCGCCCGCCACGGCGTCGCCGTCCACATCAATGCCTTCAATTTCCCGAGCTGGGGCTTGTGGGAAAAGGCCGCCTGCGCGCTGCTGTCGGGCATGCCGATGCTGGCAAAGCCGGCGTCGGCGACCTGCTGGCTCAGCCACCAGATGGTGCGCGACGTAATCGCGGCGAAAGTGCTGCCCGAGGGCGCGCTCAGCCTGCTGTGCGGCGGCATTGGCGATCTGCTCGACCACGTCACCGCCGATGACGTCATCGCTTTCACCGGCTCGTCCGATACGGCCCATCGCATCGTCGCCCATCGCCATGTGCTGGCGCGCGGGACGCGGGTGAACATCGAGGCCGACAGCGTCAACGCCGCGCTGCTGGCGCCCGGCGTTGCGCCGGCGACGCCGGCCTTCGATGCCTTCGTCAAGGAGGTGGCGCGCGAAATGACGGTGAAGGCCGGACAGAAATGCACTGCCATCCGCCGCGTCTTCGTGCCAAAAGAGCGCGCCTCCAGCGTTGCGGAAGCGATTGCCGCACGCTTGGCCAAGACGGCGGTCGGCGATCCGCGCAATGAGGCGACCCGCATGGGGCCGCTGGTGACGCGCGCGCAGCAGAAGGCGGCGCTCGACGGCATCGCGCAGCTCGCCAATGAGGCGACCTTCCTCGCCGGCGGCAAGGATGCGCCCAGGCTCGACGGCATCGACGCGACAAAATCCGCCTTCGTTGCGCCGACGCTGCTGAAGCTGGAGGGCGACGGCCGGGCGGTGCACGAGACCGAAGTGTTCGGCCCCTGCGCCACGATCGTGTCCTACCTGGACGAGGCGCATGCTTTCGCGCTCGCCGGCCGCGGCGGCGGCTCGCTGTTCGCTTCGGTCTATGGCGAAGATCGCGAATTCCTCGCGCGCGCGGTCGCCGAACTTGGCGCGTCGCACGGCCGCGTGCTGGCCGTCGATCCGTCAATTGCCGAGGCGCATACCGGGCACGGCATCGTCATGCCGCAGTGCCATCACGGCGGTCCCGGCCGCGCCGGTAATGGCGCCGAGCTCGGCGGCCTCTTCGGCTTGCGCTTCTATCACCAGCGCGTGGCGGTGCAGGGATCGAGCGATCTGCTGGCGGCCTTGCAGACGAAGGCCGCCCCTCAGCACTAATCAGGCTCACCCCGCCGGCACATCCTCTTCGCGCAGCTTGAAGCGCTGGATCTTCCCGGTGGCGGTGCGCGGCAGGTCGCTGCGCAGCTCGATCCAGCGCGGGTATTTCCATGGGCCGGCCGTCGTCTTGACGTGCGCTTTGAGCGTCTCCAGCAAGGCCTCGTCGGCGCTGAAGCCATTCTTGAGCACGATGAAGGCCTTCGGTTTCACCAGCCCGTCGGAATCCTGCTTGCCGATCACGGCGGCTTCCAGCACCGCCGGGTGCGACATCAGCGCGGCCTCGACGTCGAACGGTGACACCCACATGCCGCTCGCCTTGAACATGTCGTCGGTGCGGCCGCAGTAATAATAATAGCCCTCGGCATCGCGGCGATATTTGTCGCCGGTATAGGTCCATTCGCCGGCAAACGTGTGCCGGCTCTTGGCGCGCTGGTTCCAGTAGCCTTCGCCGGCCGTCGGGCCGCGCACGATCAGTTCGCCGATTTCCTCCGCGCCCAGTTCGCGGCCCGTCTCGTCGACGATGCGGGCCTCGTAGCCGGGCACCGGCTTACCGGTCGAGCCGTAGCGGATGTCGCCGGGCCGGTTGCTCAGAAAGGTTTGCAGCATTTCGGTCGAGCCTATGCCGTCGAGCACATCGCAGCCGACCACCTCGCGCCAGCGCTCGCCGATATGGGCCGGCAAGGCCTCGCCCGCCGACACGCATATGCGCAAGCGGTCGGAGCCGGCGCCCTTACCGATCTCCGGGTGCGCAAGCAAGGCAGTGTAGAGCGAGGGCACGGCATAGAAGATCGTGGGGCGGTGCTTGCGCATGATCTCGAACACGCCATCGGGCGAGGGCCGTGGCGGCCACAGCACGGTGGTGGCGCCGACCGAGAGCGGAAAGGCCATGCCATTGCCCAGGCCATAGGAGAAAAACAATTTCGCCGCCGAATGCACCACGTCGCTGCCGGTGATGCCGAGCACACCCTGGCCGAACAGCTTGGCCGTCGCCATCAGGTTGGAATGGACGTGCTTGACACCCTTGGGATCGCCGGTCGAGCCGGAGGTGTAGACCCAGAAGGCGACTTCGTCCGACAGACTGTCGGCGGTGAACGGCGCGGCGCTCGCCTGCGCGATGACGTCCTCGAACGCATGCACGTCGCGGCCCGGCAAGGCTGGCAAGCCATCGGCCGCGTCGCCGACCAGAATGATGGTGCGCAGATAGGGCAGCCGCTCGATGATCGGCCAGATCGCCTGTGCCAGCGGCTTTGTGGCAATCAGCGCCGACGCGCGCGAGTCGGCGAGAATATAGGCGTATTGCGACACGTTGAGGAACGTGTTGAGTGGGAGCGCAACATTGCCGGCGCGGATCGTGCCCCAGAACGCCACCGGATAGTCGACCGTGTCGTGCAGCAGCAGCGCGACCCGCTCTTCGCGCCGTAATCCAAGCGACCGCAAAGCATTGGCGAGGCGCACACTGCGCGCCTGCAACTCGCCATAGGTGAGGGAGCGGTCGGGATCGATGAAGGCGATCTTTGATCCGAGCCCGCGCGCCACATTGGCGTCGACGAAATCGGTAACGGCGTTATAGGATCTGCGCTCGCTGAATTCGTCTGCCACGCCGATCCCCTTTGCCCCTCAGCCTTCGAACAGTCGCTTCAGCAGCCGCCGCGCCAGCACGCCGGCGACGCGCCGGCGGTAATGGCCGGGCGTGAACGTGGTCTTCATCGGCATGATCTGGTCGCGCACCAGCGCGTCGAGGCCCTTGAACACGCGCTCGTCCAGCTTGCCCCCGCAGAGGGCGTCGGTGCCGGCGAGTAGCACCGGACGCGGATTGGTGCCGGTGATCGCAACACGCAAATCGGCAAGCGTGTCGCCCTCGCGCTTGAGCGCCACCGCCACGCCGGCCACCGGATATTCGATCGACTTGCGAATGCGGATCTTGTCGTAGCCCGAGCGCAGCCCGGGCGTGTTCTTGGCGCGCACGGCGACGACGATCTCGCCCGGGCGCAGCGACAGGAAAAACTTACCGTCGCCTTGCGTCTCGCTCACCGGCACGTCCTGGCGCGCCAAGCCGATATAAAGCCTCTCCAGCGGAACGGTGGGGCGGCCTTGCGGCCCGGCGATGTCCACTTCGGCGCCAAGCGTGAGCAGCGCGGGCGCCAGATCGCCGGAATAAGTCGCAAAGCAGACGCCGCGGCTTTTCGGCGCCACGTGGCACATCGTGCCGGTGGTCTTCAGGCAATGGTTATTGGCGTCGCGCCACCATTCGCTCTGATTGTAGAAGATGCAGCGGGTGTCGAGGCAGAGATTGCCGCCGAGCGTGCCCATGTTGCGGTGGGTGGGCCCGGCGATGTGCGCCGCCGCCTGCGCCAGCACGGGATAATGCTCGACCACGTCCGGGTGCTCGGCGATTTCGCTCAAGCGTACCGAGGCGCCGATTTCGAGCGACTTCGCATCGGCCTTGATCGCGTGCAGTTCCTTCACGCGGTTCATGTCGATCAGCACCGGCGGCGCCACGATGCCGCGCCGGATGTTGACGACAAGATCGGTGCCGCCGCCGAGCGGCATGCTGTCGGGATGCGCGGCGCGCGCCGCCATCACCTCGTCGAGCGTGGTGGGATTGAGCACGCGGAAATCGGGCAGGGCGTCCATCAGACTACTCCCCGCCAAGAATTCCGTTCGTGCCCGCGGAAGCGGGCATCCAGTTCTTTGGCCCTGGGTCCCCGCTTGCGCGGGGACGAACGGAAACTATCCATTCTTTCTCTCCAGCGTGCGCTTGCGCTTCTCGATTGCCTCGAACACGCGGTCGGGCGTCACCGGCAGATCGTTGAAGCGGATGCCGATGGCGTCGGCGATGGCGTTGGTGAGCGCCGGCAGGAAGGCGGCGAGCGAGCCTTCGCCGGCCTCCTTGGCGCCGAACGGACCGTGCGGATCGTTGCTCTCGACGATGCCGACTTCGATCGGCGGCGAATCCTGAATGGTGGGCACGCGGTAGTCGAGCATGTTGGCGGTGATCATGAGGCCGTCGTGATAGGCGGCCTCTTCGCTCATGGCCTGGCCCATGCCCATCCAGACCGAGCCTTGCACCTGGCCTTCGACCGTCAGCCGGTTGAGCGCCTTGCCGCAGTCATGCGCCACCCACACTTTGTCGACGGTGACCACGCCGGTGTCCTCGTCGACCGAGACTTCCACCACCTGCGCGGAATAGCTGTAGCCCATGGTGCCGCCGATGGCGGCGCCGCGATATTTCTTGCCGCCCTGCGATTCCGGCAGGGTCGAATAGATGCCGGTGACCGTGATGGTGCCCGAATCCTTCAGTGCCTCGGTAACCACCTCGTCGAAGGTCGCGCCCTTGTCCTGCGCGCCGGCGCGGTACACCTCGCCGAGGCATTCGATGTCCTCGGGCTTGGCTTCCAGCTTGCGGGCGGCGGCGTTGACCAGCACGGCTTTGAGATTGCGCGCGGCGTCGAGCGCCGCGTTACCCACCATGAAGGTGACGCGCGAGGAGTAGGAGCCGTTGTCCTTCGGCACCACCTCGCTGTCGCCGGTGACGACGCGCACACGGCCGAGATCGAGCCCGAGCACCTCGGCGACGGTCTGCGCCAGGATGGTGGTCGAGCCCTGGCCGATATCGGCGGCACCCGACAGCACCACGATCGAGCCGTCGAAATCGAGCTTGATCTTGACGGTGGCATGCGGCTCGCCGGTCCAGTTCACCGGTTTGGACGCGCCCGAGATGTAATGCGAGCAGGCAAAGCCAAGGCCCTTGCCCCGGCCGAGCTTGCCCTTGCGCTCTCTCCAGCCGCTTTCCTTCTCCACCCAGTCCATGCATTCCGGCAGGCCGTAGGAGTTCACCATCAGGTCGTTGTCGGTAAACGTTGGGGCGGTCAGCAGATTGGCGCGCCGCACCGCGAACGGATCGAGCCCCAGCTCGCCCGCCATCTCATCGAGAAGGTTTTCGAAGGCGAAACGGATGTCCACCGTGCCGTGGCCGCGGAAGGCGCCACAGGGCGGCGTGTTGGTGAGCACGCGCCGGCCGACATATTTGACGTTGTGCAGGTCGTAAATGGCGTACAGCATCGAGCCGGAGTACAGGATCGTCACAATGCCATAGCCGCCGTGCGCGCCGCCGCGCTGGTCGCATTCGCATTCGACCGCGGTGATGCGGCCGTCCTTGCGCATGCCGATCTTCAAGCGGATGTCGGTTTCCGGCCGGCCGCGATGGGTGATGAAGGTTTCCTCGCGTGTCGTCACCATGCGCACGGTGCCGTTGGCCTTGCGCGCCAAGAGTGCGGCAATCAGTTCGATGTTGAGCGTCTCGGTGCGGCAGCCGAAGCCGCCGCCGACATGCGGCTTGATCACGCGGATGCGCGACATTTCCATGCCGAGGATTTCCGCCAGCATGAGATGGACGTAGTAGGGCACCTGCGTCGAGGCATGCACGGTCATGCGCTCGCGCACCGCGTCGTATTCGGCGATGGCGGCGTGCATCTCCATCTGGTTTTGGCAGACCTCGGCGCAGTTGTAGCTGCCCGCGCGCACCAGATCGGCCTCACTGAGGCCCTGCTCGATGGAGCCCAGTTCGAACAGCACGTCGCGCTCGACGTCGTAGTCGGCGATCGCGGCGTGCATCTCCATCTGGTTCTGGCAGACCTCGGCGAAGTTGTAGGTGCCGTCGCGCACCAGGACGGCCTGCGCGAAGCCCTCCGCCACGCTGCCAAGCTCGAAGACGA
>JACQDO010000026.1 GCA_016201085.1 Hyphomicrobiales bacterium
GACATCACTCGCCGCTACCCCCCTCCCTGACCCTCCCCCACAAGGGGGGAGGGAAAAGGAAGAAAGCTGCGCCATCTGCACCGGCTGCGGCCCGTCGCGCGGAATCGGCGGCCGCCTGCGCCGCCAGCGCCAGCGCCGCAGGCGGTCGCGCAGCGTGCCGGAAGAGATGCCGTGCTCGGCGCAGATGTCCTCGACCGGCCGGTCGGTGTGCTCGTATTCGTAGCGGATATGCGCCCAGGCTTCGGGCGTCGGTTCTGGCATGGTGATGTGTCCTTGTCGTTCTGCGGCGGTGCACGCGCGCACGCGACCCGAGCGATCGCCGCGCGGGCAAACGCGCGAGCGATGCAGGTCCAGGGGCGGCAGGTTTGCCGCGCCGTCAATTGTGGAGAATGCGCCTTTCCTAGCGGAGTAGCGTCACGCTGTCAAGGACTATTATCAAGCATCAAAGATCGTATTCCTCACCATTGTGGCGGGCGCCGAACGGGTGTATATGACTACTCTGGTCATATATCGGACAAAGCCATGCGCAAGGTTCAACTGAAGGACGCCAAGGCCAGGCTGTCGGCGGTGGTCGACGAGGCGACGCGCGGCAAGCCATCGGTGATCACGCGCCATGGCAAGGCCGAGGCGGTGGTTCTCGGTTATGCCGACTGGCAGCGGTTGTCGCGCGTGCCGTCGTTCGGCCGCCTGCTGATGTCGGCGCCGCTTGAACGCGGAGACTTGCCGCCGCGCGATCGTGCGCCGCTGCGCGATGCCGGCCTGTGACGCGCTAGCGCATGATCCCGAAAAGTGGGAACCGGTTTCCCGCCTTCGCGAAGCCCGCTTCGGCGGGCGAAGGAAGGTCGGAAAGATCATGCGCAGGCAAAATGTTAGGCAAGCACAACGATTCAATCTGAACGAATGACGCGCTATCTCGTCGACACCAACGTCATTTCGGCCGCCGCGCCGACCGCCGCCGTGACGCACCCGCAATTGACCGCGTGGATGGACGCGCACTCGTCCGCGCTTTTCCTGTCGGCGGTGACGATTGCCGAGATTGCCGACGGCATCGCCAAGGCAAAGCGCGAGGGCGCCAAGCGCAAGGCCAGCGCGCTGGCGGGATGGCTGCGAACCGTTCTGCATCTTTACGGCGACCGCGTTCTGCCGTTCGACATCACGACTGCCGAGATTTCCGGCGCCTTGTCCGATCTGGCGCGCGGTCGCGGTCATGCGCCAGGCTTTGCCGACATCGTCATCGCTGCCACCGGACGACGGCACGATCTGACGATCCTCACGCGGAACGTCCGGCATTTCGCGCCGATGGACGTCGTCGTGGTTGATCCGTTTCAGGGGCTGCCGTAGCCCGCAGGGTGGGTTTGGCGCAAAGCGCCGTAACCCACCATTCGGATTTGCGGCATTGCCGGCCGGTGGGTTACGCGCCTTTGGCGCTAACCCACCCCACGGGCTCTAACCCACCCTATGGGCTTGATCGTGATCGCGCTGATTGCAATTCACGATGCAGCACCTAAATAGCGCCGCATCTCGGGAGAAAACCCACGTGGCCAAGCCGAAAAAGAAAAAGGCGAAGAAGGTAAAACCTGACGACTATTTCACCGCCGGGCCAATGGAGTTTGCGCGGTTCGGGAAATTAGTGCTGAGCCGGTCGAGGGCGACGCAAGAGCAGTTTGAGGCCGCCCAAGCACGCATGGTGGCTCAGTATCCAATCACCGTTGGCGAGATCGACACGCTTGTCGCTTCCATCGCCACGCAAGTTGCGCGTCTGCCCCCTGATCGCCTGCTTCAAAGAGGTTGGTGGGAATACTCCGCAATGATTGTCGGACTCGGCGGCAAGGAGGCAGGCGATTCAGAAAAGCTCGCAGCGGCCCGTATGGTCGATTACGTGCAGAGCGTGATCGCGTCGGTTAAGCCGGGAGAGTACGCTGAAAATGTCAGCGAAGAAGATTGGGCCAAGCTGAAGGCCGATGTCGAGACCTTGTTCCAGCGTCTCACGCTTGATTACCAGATGTGCCTGACGGCACACCGCCGGAACCAAGACTCCCAGCTTGATATGCGGCTGGAGGAATTTCGTTTTCGCACGGAAACACTCTGGCTGAATATTCGAGGCAAGCGGTATCAGCTACACGAGCGGCAGGCGCTGATCGATGTGCTTGCGCCGCACTCTGAAGTTCTATTGAGGCTGTTCGGGCTGGACGCGACTGCGCTCGCGGGCGAGTTCGACAAGATTTTGACCAGACTTACGCACGGCCTCATGGACATCGCGACTGACATGAAGGAAATGCACGAGAAGGCGATGGCCCGCCTTGATGAGCTTGCTGCGAAGGAAGAAGGGCTAGAGTTTGATGCTCTTATGGCCAAGGTCTTCGAGGACGCCGACCTTGCCGCTCAGCGCGATAGGTTTGCGGGCGCGATGTTCGGGCTTGATCTATTCGACGTTGGAAAAAATACGGCCCTGCCAAAGGCATTGTTGGATGCGTTGAGCTATTCCCCTGGCGAAGATACGGAATTCTTCGCGCCGGGCCAGTTCGCGGGATGGCCACTGCGCATTTGGCCGGTAATGAGGCGACCTTTCATCCGGCTTAATGGCTCAACGTACTGCTTCGACATCTTCAGCCTTTTCGACAACATCTACCGCGTCTTGCGGCGGATCGTCGTTGAACTCGAACCCGCTTACAAGGAATTGTGGAACGACGGCCAGAAGTTGGCGTCCGAAGAGCTGCCATTCACATATTTAGCGCGGTTCCTGCCCGGAGCGCACGTATATCGGCCCATTCACTACAGGTGGAAAGTCGGCGACGGCCCGGCGCAGTGGCATGAGGCCGACGGCATACTGATCTATGAAGACCATCTGCTCGTTATCGAGGTAAAAGGTGGCGCATTCACGTACACATCCCCCGCGAACGATCTCGACGCACATCTTGCATCCCTTCGGGCTCTTCTCCAAGCACCCGCTCGGCAAGGAAGCCGGTTTGTCGATTTCTTAGAAAGCGCGCCTGAAGTCTCGATTGCCGATCATGACCACAAAGAAATTGCGAAGCTGCGGCGCTCGGATTTCCGGCATGTGACCGTTTGTACAGTCACGCTCGATGCGTTCACCGCTCTGGCGGCTCGCGCGCAGCATCTGGCGCCGCTCGGGATCGAAGTCGGCAAACGCCCGTTATGGCCGTTATCGATTGATGATCTTCGCGTTTACGCCGAACTTTTCGATAATCCGCTGATCTTTTTGCACTTCGTCGAGCAACGTGTACGGGCGGGCCAGTCGGATA